>NZ_JANXWD010000039.1 GCF_025351295.1 Phenylobacterium sp. | reverse complement strand
TTGGCGGTGCGAGTGGGATTCGAACCCACGTTAGAGTTTCCCCTAAACACGCTTTCCAAGCGTGCGCCTTCAACCACTCGGCCACCGCACCTTATGCCGCGCGGGGGAGCGGGTCCCCGGCGGAAGGCGGGCATATACCGTCAGGACCGGTTGGCGGGCAAGCGGCGGTTCGTCGCCCTGGCCAGGCGGTGGGGATTGAACAGGGATAGCGGTTCGCGAGCGCCCAGGGCGGCTTCAAGGGCGGGGGCGGCGGCGAGCCAACGGTCGAGGTCGGCGGCGGCGCCCGGGCCGCCTTCGCGGATCGCGGCCTGGAGGGCGGCCAGGCCGGCGTCGGCGTTGCGCAGGTGCTGGCGTTCGGCGGGCAGGGCGGCGTAGCGCTCGTCGATCAGGCCCAGGCGGGTGCGGGCGGCGGCCACCATCAGCACCGCGGTGGGCCGGTCGCCGAGCGCCATCTCCCGGCGCGCGGCGTCGAGCGCGCGGCGGGCGTCGGACATCAGCACGGCGGGGGCGACCGCCATGCGCGGCGCGCGGGGGCAGGCGGCGGGGTCGAGGGCGTCCACATAGGCCACCAGACCGGCCAGCACCGCCGGGGTCGGCTCGGGCCCGTCGAACTCCTCGGCGACCAGGCCGTGGATGAACTTCGGGCGGTCGGCGGGCGCCACTTTCAGCCTGTCGCGCGGGCCGGAGAGGTCAGGGATCGGCTTGGGGTCGTGGACGCCGTTGCCCCGGTGGCTGGAGAACAGCGACAGGGTCACGTCGGCGGTGCCCGGCGCGCCCGAGGCGCCGGGGAACTGGAAGTCGGGGTTGTCGCGCCCGGCGCGGTGGCAGCTTTCGCACGAGAGCCCGGCGCGCGCCGCCTGGCCGCCCAGCAGCACCGGGGTGCGAAAGGCCGCGCGACCGACCTCGACCGACAGAGCCGCGGCGCTGTCGCGGGGCAGGCGCAGGCATTCGCCCGGCTGGGTCGCGAAGACCCGCACCGGGTCAGCGTCGCGTGGAACCCAGCGCATGGCCCGCAGCGGCGGGCCGGCGTCAGCGGCCAGGGCCGCCCCGCCGACCAGCGCGGCCGCGAGACCTAGCGCCCGGGCTCGCCGCCGGCGTCGATCCAACGGCGCAGCTCCTCAGCCTCGGCGCAGCCGTAGGCGCAAATCCGGTCGAGTTTCGCCAGCATGACCCGTGCGCCGGCGATGTCGCCGCGCTCCACCTTCAGCTCGCCGAAATATTCGGTGGCGCCACGGTGGTTGGGAGCGATGGCCAGGGCCTGGTTGTAATAGTCTTCGGCCTTGGCGAACTGGCCCTTCTTGCGCCAGGTATAGCCTTGGTAGGTCAGCACGTCGGGGTGCGGCCCGAAGGCGGCGCGGGCCTCATCCAGCGACTTGAGCGCCTCGTCGTAGCGCTTCTCGTTGATCAGGCTGACGGCCTGCACATAAGCCTGGTCGCCGGCGTCGGCGAACAGCAGGGAACCCTGCTCCAGCGCCGCGCTGGGCTGGCCGGCGGAGGTTGCGCCGCCGAGCGCGGCTTCCACCTGGGCGGCCAGCGACTTCACCGTGTCGCAATCGCTGCTGCAGGTGCTGGCCTTGGCCTTCAGCCAGGTCAGTTCGTCCTGCGCCTTGGCGTCCTTGAGGTTGGCCAGCGCCAGGCCCAGGCCCGCGTGGCTGGGCAGGTCGTCGGGCGCCAGCTTGACGGCCTTCTCATAGGCCTTTCGCGCCCCCTTCCAGTTCTCGGACCCGGCGTTGGCCACGCCGAGCAGCCGCCAGGCGTCGGCGTTCTTGGGCGCCGCGTCGGTGACGTGCTGGGCCGAGCGGGCGGCGGTCTTGTAGTCCTTGGCCTGAATGGCCTTGATCGCCTTGGCGTATTCCTCGGCGGGATTATACATCGGGGCCGAGGCCGACGGCATCTCCGCGCCGCCGCCCCCGCCGCCGCCCGAAGCCAGCGCGCCCGCCGCCGAGACCCCGGCGAATGCGCCAGCCAGAAGCATGATCCTGAACGTCTGCATCGCGCGTCCTCCTGCCGAGCCACGTGACATATATTCCCGCGAGTGTCGCGCCGGTTCAGTTGAGCTTGGCAAGATGCAATTTGGCGGCGCGCGCATTATCTAGGGGTACCCACCGCAGCCCGCTGGAGACGCCCGATGTTCTTCAAGAAGCCCATGAACCTGCCCACCGCCGCCACCGCCCTGCCGGGCCGGGCGCACGCGATCCCCACGGCCCAGACCCATTTCGTCAACGGCAAGCCGCTGAAGGGCCCCTATCCGGAGGGCCTGGAGACCGCCTATTTCGCCATGGGCTGTTTCTGGGGCGTCGAGCGGATCTTCTGGCAGGTCCCCGGCGTCTATGTGACCGCCGTCGGCTACCAGCAGGGCGTCACGCCCAACGCCACCTACGAGGAGGTCTGCTCCGGCCGCACCGGTCATACCGAGGCAGTGCTGGTGGTCTATGACCCCAAGGTGGTGACCTACGCCAACCTGCTGAAGATATATTGGGAGGGCCACGACCCCACCCAGGGCATGCGCCAGGGCGGCGACGTCGGCACCCAGTACCGCTCGGGCGTCTATGTAACCAGCGACGCCCAGGCCGCCGCGGCCGAAGCCTCCAGGGCCGCCTACCAGGTCGAGCTCGGCAAGCGGGGGTACGGCCGGATCACCAGCGAGATCGCCCCGGCCGGCACCTTCTATTTCGCCGAGGACTATCACCAGCAATACCTGGCCAAGAACCCGCAGGGCTACTGCGGGATCGGCGGCACCGGCGTCTCCTGCCCGATCGGCGTCGGCGTCAGCGCCTAGGTGGGACCGGGTGACCCGGGACCAGCTGCACAAGGCCGCCATGGGCCTCCCGGGCGTGACCCAGGACGTCAAGTGGGGCGCCGACCACGTCTATTCGGTGGGCGGCAAGATGTTCTGCGCCACCGACGCGGCGGGCTCCAGCCTGTCGCTCAAGGTCTCGGACATCGCCTACGAGGCCCTGACCGAGACCGGGCGGGCGCGGCCGGCCCCCTACGCGGCGCGGTTCAAGTGGGTGATGTTCGACCATCTGTCGCCCCTGGACGCCGGCGAGGTCGAGGACTGGGTCCGCTCGGCCCACGGCCTGGTGGCCGCCCGGCTGCCGAAGAAGACCCGGGCGGCGTTGGGCCTTTGACGCGGGCGCAGATCGAGGCCTGCGCCCTGGCCCTGCCCGCCGCCACCCGGATGGTCCAGTGGGGCGGCGCCGACGTCTACAAGGTGGGCGGCAAGGTGTTCGCGGTCTGCGGCCTGGCCGGCGGCCTGACCTTCAAGGTCACCGAGATCGGCTTCATGGTGCTGACCGACGACGGGCCGTGCCGCCAGGCGCCCTATTTCGCCAAGGGTCATTGGGTGATCGTCGACCTGGACGGATTGGACGCCGGGGATGTCGGCGGCTGGTTGGCCACCTCCCACAGCCTGGTCGCCGGTAAGCTGACCCGCGCGGCGCGGGCCGGGCTCGGCCTCGCTATCTAGCCCACCGCGGTCGCCGCCATCAGGTCCCGGGAGAGCTGGCCGCTCATGCCCTCGGTGGAGGTGTTGGTCATCAGCACGAAGCTGAGCTGGCTGGCCGGGTCGACGAACCAGCTGTGACCATAGACCCCGCCCCACATCCAGGCGCCGGCCGGCAGGGGCGACTCGGAAGGGACCGGGTCCAGCATCACCGCACCGCCGAAGCCGAAGCCCCAGCCGGGGCCGCTGGTGACGATCAGGTGGCCGCCGGTCTGGTTGGTCAGCATCGAGCTGGCCGTGGCCTGGGTGACGATGGGCCGGCCGCCGGTGCGGATCGCCTCCAGGAAGCTGATGAAGTCGGGGGCCGAGCAGGTCATGCCCGCGCCGCCCGAGGGGAAGGACCCCGGGTCGAACAGGCGGTCGGGGGCGAATTTGATGCCCGACAGCTCGGCGAACGGCACGGTGTGGGTCTGGCCCATCCGCACCGGCGGCGGGCCGTCGGCATAGGCCGTGGCGAGCCGGGCGCGATCCGAAACGCCGAAGCCGGTGTCGGCCATCCCGACCTTCTCGGTCACCCGCTCGGCCACCACCTGCGGCAGGGTCTTGCCGGTCGCCGCCTCGATGGCCGCGCCCAGGACGTCGAGACCGACCGAATAGAGCCAGGCCGCGCCGGGCGGGAAGACCAGCCCCGCCTCGGTGATCCGCGCCAGTTCCTCCGGAAACCCCAGGCCCGGCTGGTCCATGCCATCGGAGACGCCCAGCGTCAGGTAGGGCCCGTCATCCGGCTGCATGAAGCCGTAGGAGAGGCCGGCGGTGTGGGTCAGCAACTGGCGCAGGGTGATGGTCGGTACCTGGCCCTGGAACGCCGGCTGGAAGCCGGGCAGCCAGCGGATCACCGGGTCGTCAAGCCCCATGACCTCGTCTTCCACCAGGCTGAGGAAGGCGGCGGTGACGATCGGCTTGGTCAGCGACGAGGCGCGGAAGATGGTGTCCGGCGTCATGGCCTGGCCGGTCTCGCGGTCGGACTGGCCGGCGGCGCGGGCATAGGCCAGGGCGCCGTCCTTCGCCACCAGGACCACTGCGCCGGCGATCCGCTGTTCGGCGAGGGCGGCATCGACGAGGGGATCCAGGCGGGCGGCCAGGGCGGGATCGGGACGGTCTGCGAGCTTGCCCATGATGGCCTCCTTCGCCCCTGACAGCAGATGGCGTCCCCAAAAGGCCTAGCAAGACGACGCCGGGTCAACCAAACGCATCGCGCATTGCCGTTTGCGCACCCCAGGGCCGGCGCGCGAAGATGGGGCCTGAACGGACGGGAGTGCAGGGCGTGCGGGACGGGATCGAACAGGCGGCCTGGGAAAGTCATCGGCCGAAGCTTCACTACCCCTTCGACCATTCGCCGAAGATCGGCGAGGCGGTGGATGTGGCGCCGGGGGTGAAGTGGCTGCGGATGCCGCTGGGCGGGGCGCTGCAGTGGATCAACGTCTGGGCGATCGCCGAGCAGACCCCGGAGGGTGAGGGGGGCTGGGCCATCGTCGATACCGGCATCGGCGGGTCCGAGACCCGCAACGCCTGGCGCGCTGCGCTGGCCGGA
This sequence comes from Phenylobacterium sp., assembly GCF_025351295.1. GTDB lineage: Bacteria > Pseudomonadota > Alphaproteobacteria > Caulobacterales > Caulobacteraceae > Phenylobacterium. The sequence goes on along the minus strand of NZ_JANXWD010000039.1, from coordinate 30,652 downwards.
CCGCTGGGCGGCAAGCCGGTGACGCGGGTGTTCGTCACCCACATGCACCCCGACCATATCGGCATGTCGGGCTATCTGACGCGGAAGTTCGACGCGCGGCTGTGGATCACCCGGCTGGAGTTCATGACCTGCCGCTCGCTGGCCGCGGACACCGGCCGCGAGGCGCCAGAGGACGCGGTCTCCTTCTTCCGCGCCGCCGGGTGGGATGACGACGCGCTGGAGAACTACCGCGCCCGGTTCGGCGGGTTCGGCCGCGGGCTGTTTGCCCTGCCCGACAGCTTCCACCGGCTGAACGATGGCGACGAGATCACGATCGGCGGCCACATGTGGCGGATCGTGGTCGGGTCGGGTCACAGCCCCGAGCACGCCTGCCTCTATTGCCCCGACCTGAAGCTGATGATCTCGGGCGACCAGGTGCTGCCGAAGATCTCGTCCAACGTCTCGGTGTTCCCGACCGAACCGGACGGCGACCCGCTGACCGACTGGGTGACCTCGCTGGCGCAGATCAAGGACCGGATCCCGGACGATGTCCTGGTGCTGCCGGCGCACAACGATCCGTTCCACGGCCTGCACGCGCGCATCGACCACCTGGTCGGCGGCCATGAGCGGGGGCTGGAGCGGCTGCACGCCCTGATCGCCGAGCCGAAGCGGGTGGTGGACGTGTTCCACGTGCTGTTCCGGCGCACCATCGACCAGAACCTGCTCGGGCTGGCGACGGGCGAGAGCCTGGCCCACCTCAACTGCCTGATGGCCCGCGGCCAGGCGGTGCGGGAACGGGATGGGTCGGGCATCGACTGGTATCGCGCCGCCGCCTAGGCGCACGGCCACAACACCGAACGCGCCCTACCGAATAGGGGCAACCAACCTCAACAAGGTGACCTGATATGACCGACCGCATCACCTCCGCCTTCGGCGCGACTTCCACCGCCCGCGAGGTCGCCGCCGGCCAGGACCTGACCGGCAAGCGGGCCATCGTCACGGGCGCGGCCACCGGCATCGGGGTCGAGACCGCCCGGGCGCTGGCCGAGGCGGGGGCCGACGTGATGATCGCCGTCCGCAACCTCGCGGCCGGACAGGCGGTCGCCGACGAGATCAACAAGGCCGGCAAGGGCCAGGTCTCGGTCGGCCGGCTGGATCTCTCGGACCTGCCTGTGGTGGCGGCCTTCGCCAGCGCCTGGGGCGACAAACCGCTCAATTTCCTGATCAACAACGCCGGGGTCATGGCGTGTCCGCTGGCGTACACGCCGCAGGACCTGGAGATGCAGGTCGGCACCAACCACTTCGGCCACTTCCTGCTGGGGGCCCTGCTGGCGCGGGCGCTGATGAACGGATCGGATGACGGCCAGGCCAGCCGGCTGGTGTCGCTCTCGTCGATCGGCCACCGCCGCGGCGGGGTGCATTTCGACGACATCCACTATCGCACCCGGCCCTACGACAAATGGGAGTCCTACGGCCAGGCCAAGACCGCCAACGCGCTGTTCGCCGTCGCCTTCAACCAGCGGTTCGCCGACCTGGGGGTCAACGCCAACGCGGTGATGCCGGGCGGCATCATGACCCCGCTGCAGCGGCATCTTCCGCGCGAAGAGATGATCGCTTTCGGCTGGATGGACGAGGCCGGCAACGTCAGCGACCGGTTCAAGTCCACCGAACAGGGGGCGTCGACCAGCGTCTGGGCGGCCCTGGGCCAGGAACTGGAGGGCGTGGGCGGGCTCTACCTCGAGGACTGCAGCCAGGCGCTTGCCTGGACGCAGGACAAGCCGTTCGCGGGCGTCCTGCCGCACGCCCTGGACCCCGAGGCGGCCGAGCGGCTGTGGGCGGTCTCCGAGGACACCACGGGGGCCCGGCTGTGAGCCTGGCCGGCAAGACCCTGTTCATCACCGGCGCCAGCCGCGGCATCGGCCTGGCCATCGCGCTCCGGGCCGCGCGCGACGGGGCCAATATCGCCATCGCCGCCAAGACCGCCGAGCCGCATCCCAAGCTGCCCGGCACCGTCTACACCGCCGCCGCCGAGATTGAGGCGGCCGGCGGCCAGGCGCTGCCGCTGATCGTCGACGTGCGCGACGAGGCCAGCGTGCTGGCCGGCGTCGAGCGGGCGGTGGCGAAGTTCGGCGGCATCGACATCTGCGTGAACAACGCCTCGGCGATCCAGCTCACGGGCACGCTGCAGACCGATATGAAGCGCTACGACCTGATGCATCAGATCAACGCGCGCGGGACCTACCTGACCTCCAAGGCCTGCATCCCGCACCTGAAGCGGGCGGCCAATCCGCATGTGCTGATGCTGTCGCCGCCGCTGGACATGGCGCCGCGATGGTTCGGGACCCACGTGGCCTACAGCATGGCCAAGTTCGGGATGAGCATGTGCGTGCTGGGCATGGCCGAGGAGTTCAAGGGCGACGGCATCGCCTTCAATGCGCTGTGGCCGCGCACCGGCATCGCCACGGCGGCGATCCGCAACGCCCTGGGCGGCGATGAGGGCATGCGCCGCTGCCGCACGGTGGAGATCATGGCCGACGCCGCCCACGCCATCTTCGAGAAGCCGGCGGCCAGCTTCAGCGGCAACTTCCTGATCGACGACAGCTTCCTCTACGCCGAGGGCGTCCGCGATCTCGACTCGTACAAGGTCGACCCGACCCAGCCGCTGATGCCCGACTTCTTCGTGCCGGCGGACTCGCTGCCGCCGCCCGGCGTGAAGATCGGCTAGCCCCATGAGCGTGACCGTCCGGGTGGCGACCGTCGCCGATGCGTCCCTGATCCTGGGCTTCATCCGCGAGCTCGCCGAGTACGAGCGGCTGCTGGAGGAGGTGGAGGCCACGGAAGCCGACGTCCGCCGCGACCTGTTCGGCGAGAATCCGCGCGCCTTCTGCGAGATCGCCGAGCACGACGGCCAGCCGGTGGGCTTCGCCCTGTGGTTCTACAACTATTCGACCTTCCGCGGTCGGGCGGGGATCTATCTGGAGGACCTGTTCGTCCGCACCGGAGCGCGCGGCGTCGGCGCGGGCAAGGCGTTGCTGCGCCGGCTGGCCCAGCGGTGCGTGGACGCCGAGCTGGGTCGGCTGGAATGGGCGGTGCTCAACTGGAACCAGCCCTCGATCGAGTTCTACGACAGCCTCGGCGCCTCGGCGAAGACGGAATGGACGGTGCGCCGGCTGGACGGAGAGGCGCTGGAAAGGCTGGCCGCGTCGTGAGCGCGCCGCCAAAAACCGTGCTCGACGTCTCCGAGCAGGAGGCCCAGGCGATCCGCGAGGCGGTGCGCGCGGTCGATCCGGAGACCCTGGGCCTGGGCCGGGCGCGGGCGGAGCTGAAGCACGTGCCGGGGCTGGTGGCGCTGCTCTCCGACGTGCGGGTGTCCGGGCCGATCTACGACCTGCCGCGGCCGATCGGCGAGGACAGCATCACCCGTTGGGTGACCGAGAACCAGGCCCAGGCGCTGGCCGGCGAGGCGCTGCTGCTGATCAACCTGGACGCGGCCGGCGAGGTCTCGGGCTATTCGCGGATCACCGTCTGGCCGGAACGCTCGGCGGCAGAACTGGCCGGCGCCGTGCGCGCGGACCTGCAGGGCGGGGGGCAGGGCGGCGCCGGCATGGCGCGCACCTTCGGCTGGATCTTCGAGACCCTGGGGGTGCGGATGATGTGCCTCACCGCCGCCCTCGACAACGTCCGCTCCCAGCAGGGCATCGACGCCGCCGGCTTCACGCGCATGGGCGAGCGCGAGGCCCTGCGGCCGGACGGCACGACGCGCCACTCGGTATACTGGGAGATGACGCGGGACGACTGGCGGCTGCGGCACCGGCTCTGAGGCTGGCGCGGCGGCCCTGGCCTGGCGCGGGCGACCCTCAGACGGTCAGGTCGAGGAAATTGCCGGTCGTGCGGATCTGCGCCTGGCGGGCGCGGGTGGCGGTCTCGGCGTCGATCGAAATCTCGGCCTCGATGCGCGACTGGGGCCCGAGGCGCAGCAGGGTGACGGGGTTGACGCCGCGGTCGGCCATGACCTCGGCGCGGATGTCGGCGGGGCTCTCGACGATCCGGCGGGCGGACGGCACGGTGCGCGCCGCCTCGGCCCGCATGCGGACGGCGGCGGCCCGGGCCTGGTCGGCGTTGGCGCGCGCCCGCTGGGCCACGGCGAAGGCCGAGACCCGGGTCGTTGCGTCAGGTTGGGACAGCCCAATGCTCATGGACCTTCCCGACGCAACGGCGGCGCCAGACCCGCAAATCCCCGGTGTCATCCCGGTTTCGCGACGCGAAGACGGGATGACACTCGCCGGAGTTTCTAGGCCGGGGCCTTGGCGGGCTGGGCGCCGGGCAGGGTGGCGCGGTTCAGGTCGAAGAACTTCGGGGCCATCTTCGGGATGGCTTCCTTGATGATGGAATCTACCGTCCAGCCTTCTTGCTTGGTCACCGTCTCGATGGGGCGGGGCTGGGAGTAGAGGATGATGTTGTCGCCGGACGAGCCGAAGATCTGGCCGGAAACGTTGCTGGCGGCCGGGGCGACCATGGCGACGGAGAAGCGGGCCGGCTGGTCGGCGCGGATCTTCTCGGCCATCACCGCGCGCCGCGCGGCGGCGGCCTCGTCCTTGATCGGCACCGACTGGGTCATGCGCGTCCAGGCCACGGGAGCCAGGCAGTTGGCGCGCACGTTGTTGCGCGCGCCTTCCATGGCGATGATCCGCGACAGGCCGGCGATGCCCATCTTGGCCGCGCCGTAGTTGGCCTGGCCGATGTTGCCGAACAGGCCCGAGGTCGAGGTGAAGAACATGTAGGCGCCGTCGTTCTGCTCGCGGAACAGCTCGATGGTGGCGCGCGCGACGTTGAAGCTGCCGCGCATATGGACCTCGATCACCTGGTCCCAGTCGCGCTCGGTCATCTTGTGGAACATCACGTCGCGGAGGATCCCCGCCGGGTTGATGACGGCATGAAGGCCGCCGAAGGTGTCGCGCGCCTGCTCGACCATGCCCTCGACCGACTTCAGGCTGGTGACGCTCTCGGAGTTGGAGACCGCCTCGCCGCCGGCGGCGCGGATCTCCTCGCAGACCTTCTCGGCGGGGCCGGCGGAGCCTTCGTCGTCGCCCTTGAGGCCCGCGCCCAGGTCGTTGACGACCACCTTGGCGCCCTCTTGCGCCGCGATCAGCGCACAGTCGCGCCCGATGCCGTTGCCGCCGCCCGTGACGAGGACAACCTTGCCTTCCAATGCGCCCATGACCGCAATCTCCCTAATCAAGGGGAGAACCCTTATTCGAGGCGGTCGGCCCGGCGCAAGTCGGGGAAGAAGCGGGCCCAGATGGCGGTGACCAGCACGGCGCCCACGCCGCCGAAGATCGCGGCCCGCACCGGCCCCAGAATCCGCGCCACGACGCCGCTCTCGAACTCCCCCAGTTCGTTGGAGGCGCCGATGAACACCGAGCTGACCGCCGCCACCCGGCCGCGCATGTGGTCGGGGGTGACCAGCTGCACCAGGGTCTGGCGGACGTAGACGCTGAGCATGTCGGCGCCGCCCAGCACCGCCAGGGCTGCCACCGACACCCACAGCGACTTCGAGACCCCGAACACCACGGTGGCGAGGCCGAAGACGGCCACGCCGCCGAACATGAAGACCCCGGCCTTGCGACGGATCGGGCGCGCCGCCAGGACCAGCGCCACCACGGTCGCCCCCATCGCCGGCCCGGAGCGCAGGACACCGAAGCCCTGGGCGCCCACGTGCAGGACGTCGCGGGCGAACACCGGCAACAGGGCGGTAGCCCCGCCCAGCAGCACCGCGGCCAGGTCCAGCGAGATCGCGCCGAACACGATCTTCTGGCGCCAGACGTAGGCCAGGCCCTCCTTCATCAGTTGCCAGCGCGAGCCGGGATTGAGCGCCGGCTTGGCGTTGCCGCGGATCGAGAACACCAGCACCCCGGCCAGGCCGTAGAGGACGAAGGTGGTGAAATAGGCGGTCTGGGCCGAGCGGGCGACCAGCAGGCCGCCGGCCGCCGGTCCCAGGATCGAGGCGGTCTGCCAGGCCAGCGAGTTCCAGGCGATGGCGCGCGGCAGCAGCTTGCGCGGCACCAGCATCGGCCCCAGCGCCGTGTTGGCGGGGGCGAAGAACGCGCGGCTGGCCCCGAACAGCGCCGAGATCGCCATCAGTAGCACCGGCGAGGCCCAGCCGTTCACGGTGGCGATGGCCAGGGTGAAGACGCTGACGATCTCGCCGCTCAGGCACAGCAGCAGCAGCTTCTTGCGGTCGTAGCGATCCGCCGCCTCGCCGGCTGGCAGGGTCAGCAGCAGCACCGGCACGAAGGCGGCCAGGCCCAGCATGCTGACCATCAGGGCGCTCTCGTTCACCGAGTGGGTCTGGCGAGCCAGGGCGTACATCTGCCAGCCCATGGCCACGCTCTGGATCTGGGCGGCGAACCCGCCGGTCCAGCGCGTGCCCCAGAACAGGATGTAGTCACGCTCCTTCAGCAGGGCGCGGGCGGACGGCACGGGTTCGCGGGTGGGAGCGTCGGTCATGGCGCCCCGCGAACCTGACCTGCGCCGGGGTCCGCGGCAACGCCTGCGTTTGCGTCAGGGGTCAGTCCAGACAGCGGCGGATGAACCCCGAGGCCAGTTCGATCGACTGCCGGGCCTTGGCCGACGAGGTCTGTTCCCAGACGTGGGTCTCCGCCTCCCAAAGGCGCACGGTCAGGTCGCCGCCGGCGTCGCGCACCCGCTCGGCCAGCCGCACGGCGTCGTCGTAGAGGATGTCGCCCTTGCTGGCGTGGATCAGCATCGGCGGGAAGTCGGCGAAGTCGCCGAACAGCGGCGAGGCCAGCGGATCGGTCGCCGAGCGGCCCTGCAGGTAGAGGTGGGTCATCAGGCCCAGGTGCACCATGTTGGTGCCGCTGGTCGCGCCCATGGAGGCGGCGACCACCGACCAGCTCTGCAGCGACAGGTCGATCCAGGGGGACAGCAGCACCACGCCCTGCGGCATCGCCTCGCCGGCGTCGCGGGTCAATTGCAGGGCGGCCGTCAGCACCGAGGCGCCGGCTGAATCCGCCAGGGCGACCACCGGCTCATCGGGCCAGGTGGCGCGAAGCCACTGGAAGGCCGCCACGATATCCTCCACCGCGGCCGGGCAGGGATGCTCCGGGGCGAGGCGGTAGTTGGGGGTGAACACGCGGGCGTTCGCGTGGGCGGCAAACCGCGCCACCATCGCGGTGAGGCGGGCGCTGCGTTCAGCGATGAACGAGCCGCCGTGGACATAGAACACGAACCCGCGCGGCGCGCCCTTGTGCGGGGCGAACCACTCGCAGGGCACGGGCGGCCCGGCGAGCGGCGGGTGCGGTGGGGCGACCCGCACGGCGTTGGCCTCGATGATGGCGCTGAGGGCCGGACTTTCGCGCTGCATCGACAGGCGCGCCCGTCGGAGCAGGGCCAGGGCGGCGGGGCGATCCGTCAGCCAGAGCCTCAGGCCGTGCTGCAGCACCACCGCCTCCGCGAACTGGTCGCGGCGAATCCGCAGCCGGCGCAACGTCGCCCGGACGCGGCCGATCGGCGCGGCCAGGGCCTCCATGTCGATCAAGCGCACGCCGGGCTCAAGCTGGCCCGCAGCCGAAGTCAGGTCCATGATGCCGCCGCCCCGTCGAGAGAGAGCCCCGATGGACGACAACGATAGCGCCAAGACCGACGATATCCCAATAGGCGTTCCGCCGGCCTATTCTGAGCTCTATCCGACCATCGTCCCGCGGCTCCGGGAGGCCTTGCGCTCCGCCAGCCCCGACATCCGTCGCCGGATCGAGGTGCTCAAGGTGGCGCTCGATGCCCGCGAAGCCCAGCGGCTGCAACGGTTGACCCTCACCTTTCGGCTGACCCGGACCGAGGCGCGGCTGGCCATCTACCTGGCGGACGGCGGGTCCCTGCCGGGTTACGCGGAGCTGTTCGGCGTTGGCCTGGGGACCGCCAAGACCCACCTGAAGTCGGTCTACGCCAAGACCGGGGTCAACCGTCAGCCGGACCTGATGACGCTGGCCGGGCGCAGCTGAAGGCGTTGACCTCGGCCCTCTATGCCCCTATCTGCGCCCTCCCGACCATGGCCCGGAGGGCCCTTCCGATGCGACGACGTCCGCTGGCCTAGCGCCAACTGAACCCCCGGCCGCCGGAGGCATTTCCGCCCCGGCCCGCACCGTCGTCATCGCATCCGAGATCCGCCCATGTCCCTGCAGCCCTGCCGGCCCGCGCCGGCGCTGATCCTCGCCCATGAAACCCCCGCCCATGCGACCCAGATCGAGGCGCTGCTGACCCGCGCCTTCGGCCCTGGCCGCTTCTCCAAGGTGTCGGAGCGGGTGCGCGAGTTCGCCGACTTCGCGCCGGAACTGTCGTTCTGCGCGCTGGAGGCCGGGCAGGTGGTGGGCGTGGTGCGCATGTGGCGGGTGAGCGTCGGCGACCAGCCGATCGTCTTCCTGGGCCCCCTGGCGGTCGAGGAGACCGAGCGCAAGCACGGCCTCGGCGCCCAGCTGGTCGAGCACGCCTGCGCCGCCGCCCAGGCTGCCGGCGAGGCCGCGGTGGCCCTGGTGGGCGACGTCGCGTTCTTTGCCCGCGTGGGCTTCGCGATCGCGCCCGACGTCAGCATGCCCGGCCCGGTGGACCCCAAGCGGGTCCTGGCGCGGACGTTCGCGGACGTGCCGCTGACTGGGGCGGTCAGGGCGGCTTGAGCCGACTCCCGGCGACGCCTACCTTTGCCGGATGGCGGAGATCCTGCAGCAGCCCGGCCTGGACGGCGTGATCGCCGCGGCGAAACAGGCGCCGGGCCGTGGCCTGCCGCCGGTGCACCTGTGGAACCCGGCCCACTGCGGCGAGATCGACATCGTTATCAGGAAGGACGGCGGCTGGGTCCACGAGGGTTCGCCGATCGGGCGCGAGGCCCTGGTGCGGCTGTTCTCCACCATCCTGCGCAAGGACCCTGACGGCTTCCACCTGGTCACCCCGGTCGAGAAGCTGCGGATCACGGTCGAGGACGCGCCGTTCGTCGCCGTGCGCGTGGACCGTGAGGGCGAGGCGCTGAAATTCCTCACCAATGTCGGCGACACGGTCGAGGCGGGGCCGGACAACCCCATCCGCGTCGACATGGGGGCGGACGGCGCGCCGCGTCCCTACGTCCACGTCCGCCGCGGCCTGGAGGCGCTGATCTCGCGGCCGGTGTTCTACGAGCTGGTGGAGATGGCCGACGAACGCGCGACGCCGGACGGCGCCGGCCTCGGAGTCGCCTCCAACGGAGCCTGGTTCGCGCTGGGCCCGGCGGGGGCGAGCGGCCTGTGAACGACGTCTCGCCGCCGCATCCGCTGCGCGACTGGATCGCCGAGCACCTGGACCCGCTGGGCGACCATGCCTGCGAAGGCGGGCAGCGGAAGTCCGACTATGACCTGACGCCCGGCGGCTGGTTGGGCATGCCGGTGGAGACGCTGACCCCGGCCGCGGTGCTGATCGGGCTGGTGCAGCGCGACCACGACCTCACCGTCATCCTGACCCGCCGCTCGGACACCCTGCGCAACCACACTGGCCAGACGGCGCTGCCGGGCGGTCGCCAGGACCCGGGCGAGACCCCGGTCGAGACGGCGATACGCGAGGCCCACGAGGAGGTCGGCCTTGAGCCGCGCTTCGTGAGCCCCGTGGGCCTCTCGACGCCCTACCAGACCGGCACTGGCTATCTGATCACCCCGGTGGTGGCCTTCGTGCGGCCGGGGTTCACCCTGACCGCCAATCCGGGCGAGGTGGCCGACATCTTCGAGACGCCGTTCAGCTGGCTGATGGACCTGGCCAACTACGAGGAACACGAGCGGGAACTGCCGACCGGCGAGAAGCGGCGCTTCTACGCCACCACCCACGACGAGCGTTACATCTGGGGCGCCACGGCCGGCATCCTGCGCGCCCTGCACGAGCGGCTGTACGGCGCGGCGCTTGCTTAGGGCGATCCTCATCCGGGGCGCCCTGGTGGCGGTTCCCTTCCTTGCCTGGCTGTTATGGGCCGCCTGGGCCCGGCGGACGGGGCGGCCGATGGGCTCGACTCCCTGGCCCTGGCTGGTGGCGGCGGCCGGGGTGCTGGTCGGGCTGTCCTTGATGGCGACCGCGGTCTTCCATACGGACAATCGCGGGGATCGCTATATCCCCGGCCAGGCCGCGCCGGATGGCCACGTCACCGACAGCCGCTCCGAGAGGCTATGACCGACAGCGCGCACCCCGAGACTCTGGGCCAGCCCTCCTGGATCACCGCGCCCGAGACGGCGGCGGTGCTGGATGCCCTGGAGGCCGAGGGCGGGGCGGACTGCGCGCGGTTCGTGGGCGGCGCCGTGCGCAACGCCCTGGTCCGCCGTGCGGTCGGCGACATCGACATCGCGACCACCTTGACCCCGGAGCGGGTGATCCGCGCGCTGGAGGCCGCCCGGCTGAAGGCCGTGCCCACCGGCATCGAACACGGCACCGTCACCGCCGTTTCCGACCGCAAGCCGCATGAGATCACCACCCTGCGCCGCGACGTCGCCACCGACGGCCGCCGTGCGGTCGTGGCCTTCACCGACGACTGGGCCGAGGACGCCGAGCGGCGCGACTTCACGCTGAATGCGCTCTACGCCCGTCGCGATGGCACGATCTTCGACCCGACCGGCCAAGGGGTCGCCGATGCCAAGGCCGGGCGGATCGTGTTCGTGGGCCAGCCGGAGCATCGGCTGCGCGAGGACTATCTGCGCATCCTGCGGTTCTTCCGCTTCTACGCCCATTTCGGGAAGGGTGAGGCCAACGGCTCCGCCGTGGCGGCCTGCGCGGCGCTGAAGGACCAGATCGACACCCTGGCGGCCGAGCGGATCTCCAAGGAACTGCTGAAGCTGCTGGCCGCCGACGATCCGCGCCCGGCCGTGCGGCTGATGGCCGACACGGGAGTGCTGGCGGTGATCCTCAAGGCGCCGGCCAACGTGGCCCGCTTCGAGGCGCTGGTGGAGGTCGAGAGCGACCAGCTGTTCGAGACCGACGCGGTCCTGCGGCTGGCGGCGCTGCTGCCCGACGACCAGGTCGCCGCGGGCCGCCTGGCCGAGCGCCTGCGCCTCTCCAACCCGGACCGCGACCGGATTGTCGCCGCCCTGGCGCCCACGCCGATGCTGAAGAGCTGGATGAGCCCGCGCGAGATCCGCCGCGCGCTGTATCGTTCCAGCCTGCCCACCTTCCGCGACCGCGCCAAGCTGGCCTGGGCCGCCTCGCCGCGCAGCGCCACCACCATGCAGTGGCGCGGCCTGATCGCGCTGGCCGAGGGCTGGGCGCGACCCACCTTCCCGATCACCGGCGCCGACGTCATGAACGCCGGGGCGCCCAAGGGCCCGATGGTCGGGCAGATCCTGCGCGAGGTCGAGGACTGGTGGATCGACCACGACTTCCTCGACGACAAGATGAGCGCGATCGAGAAGCTCAAGGCCGTGGTGCAGGGGCTGGCGTATTAGCAATCCGCCCATCCCGGCGAAGGCCGGGACCCAGATCTCGTAGCGCATCGGCTGGCGGGATTGGCGCCGAGCGAATAGAGCGCATCTCGGAGCCATTCCATCTGGGGCCAGGCCTTCGCCGGGATGAGCGGGTAGAAAGAGTTGCATGCTCAAGCTTGGCATCCTCAAGACTGGCCGGCCGCCGCGCCCGGCGATCCCGCAGTTCGGGACCTATCCCGACATGTTCATGGGGCTGCTGGGCCGCGACGCCTACGACTGGCGGACCTATGGCGCCGACCAGGGCGAGTATCCGGCCGCGCCGCAGGACTGCGACGCCTATATCGTCACCGGCTCGGCGGCGGGGGTCTATGACGCCGACCCCTGGATCGCCCAGCTGCTGGACTTCCTGCGGGCGGCGAAGGGCCGGGCCAAGCTGGTGGGCGTGTGCTTCGGGCACCAGGCCATGGCCCAGGCGTTCGGCGGCCAGGTGATCAAGTCGCCCAAGGGCTGGGGGATCGGCGAGCACGACTATCGGGTGGTCGCCCGCGAACCCTGGATGGACGACGGCGCGGGGTTCCGCCTGCCGGCCTCCCACCAGGACCAGGTGGTCGGGTTGCCGCCGGGCGCCGAGGTGATCGCTGCCAGCGACTTCACCCCCATGGCCGCCCTGGCGTGGCGGGACCAGCCGGCGATCTCCATGCAGCCGCACCCGGAGTTCGACCCGGCCTATGCCGCCGCCCTGATCGAGGCGCGCCGCGGCAAGGTCTATGCCGACGCCGAGGCCGACCGCGCGCTGGCCAGCTTCGCCGGCCCCGACGACCGGGCTCGGGTCGGGCGCTGGATCCGCGACTTCCTCGCCAGCTAGGAGCCGCCATGCCGGACACCGCCGGTCGTCTGTCGTTCGGCCGGGCCTGCGCGCGCGGCGCGGCGGGATTCTGCGTGGCCTTCGCGGCGTTCCAGGTCGCCCTGGCCCTGGGCGCGCCCTATGGCGACATCGCCTGGGGCGGGTCGAGCCCGGTGCTGCCGCCGACCCTGCGCTACGCCAGCGCCGGCGCTGCCGCCTACCTGCTGCTGGCCGCTGCGGCGCTGGAGGTCCGGGCCGGCGACTGGGGACGGCGGCTGCCGCCCCTGCCGTTCCGCCTGTTTACGGGGTTCCTGGCCCTGCAGTTGGCCCTCAACACTGCCGGCAACCTCGCCGCCACGACCGGGGCGGAGCGCTATGGCATGGGCGCGGCCTCCGCGCTGGGCTGCCTGCTGTGCGTGGGGGCGCTGTTGGCTCGGGCTAATGGACCGCGAACGGGTTCGTGATGGTCAAGCCATCGATGACCTGTCCGTGCTGCATGTCCTCGGAATAGAACTGGTCGCAACTGGCCAGCGTGGCGGCGGCGAGAAGTTGGCCGTCGAACACGCTGAGGACATATCGTTCCGCTATCTGCAGACCGAGGTTGTGGGTCTCGACCGTGACGGGTTGCACCTCGAGGTTGGCCTTCAGCGCCGCCAGGCTGTCGACAACCGTCGTCCAAGGCGCCCGGAATTTCCGCCGCGCGACGTGGGCGAACTCGTTCAGCACCTGGACGCTGATTGTCCCGCCCTTAGCCAGCAGCGCCTCGGCGGTGTCGGCCTTTGCCGCGTCGCCGGACAGCAGATAGAGCAGGACATTCGTATCGAGAAACGCGCTAGTCACGCGAGTTGGCTTCGATTCTGTCGAACTTGAAGTCGGCAGGCATCAGGCCCCGGTACTTCCGGAGCCGTTCCAGCATTTCCAGCCTGTCGGGAGTCTTCTCGACCTCAAGGCTTGCAGTTCCGGAGACAGCGACCTGAACATCATCGCCCTCCTTCAGACCCATCACTTCGACAACGGGCTTCGGCAGGCGGATCGCCAGGCTGTTGCCCCACTTCGCGACCTTCATGGCGACCTCTTAGGATATACATGAGCGGAATGTATATCACCGGGCGGCATCAGACGCCAAACGTCATCCAGACGACCGGGCCGGGTGCGTCCAGGCAGCGCCAGCCGTAGGTCTCGTAGAAGCGGATCGCCCGCCTGTTGGGCTCCGACGTCCCAAGGTGCGCGCGACCGCCGACCGCCTCGAGCCAGGTGTCCAGCATGCGCCGGCCCAGGCCCTGGCGCTGGAAGCGGGGCAGCAGGTCGACGTGCAGATGGGCCGGAGCCACATCGACCACGGCCTGGGGCGTGATCGCCGGGTGGTGGATCAGATAGGCGCACCATTCGTCTGGGGTGCGCCGCCGGCCCGGGACGTCGGCGGTGTCCGGGTAGCGGCCGCGCAGAGCGGGCCACCATTCGGCCTCGCGGCGGGCCTCGAAGGCCCGGGTGTCGGCGGTTCCGAGGATGTAGGCGGCGACGCCGGCGTCGTCCTCGGCGACGAAAGCCAGCTCCGGCTCCAGCATCGCGTAGGGCGCGGCGTAGATCTCGCCCAGGATGCGCCGGTCCGCGTAGAGGGCGCTGGCGTCCTGGCCGTGCTCGCCGGTCGACAGGCAGATGTGGTAGAGCGCGTCCAGGTCGCCCGGCCGATAGGGCCGGATCGCCGCCGCGCTCATTTCCACATCACCATCGGCGGCATCGAGCTCAGGATGGTCTCGATGTTGCCGCCGGCCTTCAGGCCGAACATCGTGCCCCGGTCGTAGAGCAGGTTGAACTCCACGTAGCGGCCGCGCCGGACCAGCTGCTCCTCGCGGTCGGCCTCAGTCCACGGCTCGCGCATCCGCTGGCGGACGATCTTCGGATAGACCTCGAGAAACGCCTCGCCCACGGCGCGGGTGAAGGCGAAGTCCTTCTCGAAGTCGCCGGAATTGTGCCGGTCGTAGAAGATGCCGCCGATGCCGCGCATCTCACCGCGGTGCGGCAGGTAGAAGTACTCCTCGCACCAGGCCTTGTACTTGCCGTACCACGCGGGGTCGTAGGGATCGCAGGCGCCCTGCATTGCGGCATGGAACAGCCTGGTGTCGTCGGCCTCCTGGCTGCGCTGCTCGTCCAGCATCGGCGTCAGGTCCGCGCCGCCGCCGAACCAGCTCTCGGCGGTCGACAGGAAACGGGTGTTCATGTGCACCGTCGGGACGCGCGGCGAACGGGGGTGGACGATCAGGCTGATGCTGGCGGAAACGTAGGACGGGTCCTTGTCGGCGCCGGGCATGGTGGCGGCCATCTCCGGCGAGAAGCGCGCCGTGGCCGATGAGGTATGGACGCCGGCCTTCTCGAACAGCCGGCCCTTGAAATGGCCGCCGATGCCGCCGCCGACCCCGGTTTCCCGCGCCCAGGGCCGCTGCTCGAAGCGGCCGGGCTGTTCGGGGTAGAGGTCCTCCGGCGCCGCGTCTTCCAGCTGCTCCAGCACCGCGAAGATTCGCAGTTGCAGGGCTTCGAACCAGGCCTTGGCGCGGGCGCGGCGGGCTTCGATCTCGGGCGGCAGGGAGGAGAGGGCTTGAGACATGGCGGGTTTGCTAGCCGGTTCGGGCGGGGCTTGGGAAGCCATCCGTCACGCTTAAGGCCCGCGAAAGCGCCATGGCCGCCGCCGTCACGACGTTCAGCGAGCGGGCGCCGGGGGCCAACGGGATGAACAGCCGCGCATCGGCGGCCTCATGGACCGCCTCGGGGACGCCGGCGCTCTCGCGGCCGAACAGCAGCACGTCGTCGGGGCGGAATTCGAAAGTCTGGAACGGCCGCGCGGCCTGGGTGGTGAACAGCACTAGGCGGCCGGTGCGGCCCCGATCGTCTCGGAAATCGGCCCAGCCGGGGTGTCGCCTCACGTCGGCGATCGCGGCATAGTCCATCGCCGCGCGACGGATCGCGGCGTCGCTCAAAGGGAAGCCACAAGGCTCGATCACCTCCAGGGGAACGCCCAGGCAGGCGGCCAGCCGGATGGCGGCGCCCAGGTT
Organism: Phenylobacterium sp.; assembly: GCF_025351295.1. Lineage (GTDB taxonomy): Bacteria > Pseudomonadota > Alphaproteobacteria > Caulobacterales > Caulobacteraceae > Phenylobacterium. Next base: position 15,347 of record NZ_JANXWD010000039.1, on the reverse strand, counting down.
TTGCGGAATGTCCGGTTGAAAAAGGGCCAAACGCATTCTAAGGCCATCCGCCATCGGGAGTGGTCGGGGCGCAAGGGCACGAATCGGGGACAGCGGACGCGACGTCCGCCACCGTCTCGGTATAGAGTGCATGGCCCGCGACCTCTTCCGGAACCGGTTCGCCGCCCGTCGACGGGTTTCGGGCCGTAATTTCAGGGTCTCGCGGCGCGTCGTGGGGACTTCTATCGAAGGGTAGCTTCAAGGTGGCCGACACCGTCGTGGGCGCAACTCCCGACCCGCACGCCTCGGGTGAAGACCCGAGCCGTCGCGATTTCATCCATATTGCCGCCGGCGCGGCCGCGATCGGCGCCGTGGGCGGGCTCGTCTGGCCGTTGATCGACCAGATGAACCCCGCCGGCGACACGCTCGCGCTCGCCTCGATCGAGTTCGACCTGGGCAAGGTCGAGCCGGGACAGCAGGTGGTGGTGAAGTGGCGCGGCAAACCGCTCTTCGTGCGCCATCGCACCCCGGCCCAGATCGCCGCGGCGATCAAGGACGACCACGCCGATCTGCGCGACCCTCAGACCGACGAGGAGCGCCACAAGGCCGGCAAGGCCGAGTGGCTGATCCTGGTCGGCACCTGCACCCACCTGGGCTGCGTGCCCACGGTCGGTGGCGGCGACTACGGGGGCTGGTTCTGCCCGTGCCACGGCTCGGTGTACGACACCTCCGGACGGATCCGTAAGGGCCCGGCGCCGAAGAACCTGGAGGTGCCGACCTACGCCTTCCTGTCCGACAGCAAGATCAAGGTGGGTTGAGACCTATGAGCGGACATTCCACTTACGAACCGAAGACCGGGATCGAGCGCTGGCTGGACGTGCGCCTGCCGATCCTGCGTTTCGCCAACGACACCGTCGTCACATTCCCGACGCCGAAGAACCTGAACTACTGGTACACGTTCGGCGGCATCCTGGCGCTGATGCTTGGCATCCAGATCGTCACCGGTATCGTGCTGGCCATGCACTACGTGCCGCACGTCGACATGGCCTTCAACTCGGTCCAGCGGATCAAGCGCGACGTCAACTACGGCTGGCTGATCCAGGGCATGCACGCCAACGGCGCGTCGATGTTCTTCCTGGCTGTCTACGTCCACATGTTCCGCGGCCTCTACTACGGCTCCTACAAGGCGCCGCGCGAAGTGCTGTGGATCCTGGGCTGCGTCATCTACCTGGTGATGATCATCACCGCCTTCATGGGTTACGTGCTGCCCTGGGGCCAGATGAGCTTCCACGGCGCGGTCGTGATCACCAACCTGATCGGCGCGCTGCCGGTGGTCGGTCCTGCAATCACCACCTGGCTGTGGGGCGGCTTCGCGGTCGATGATGCGACGCTCAACCGCTTTTTCTCGCTGCACTATCTGCTGCCGTTCGTGATCGCCGGCGTCGTGGCGCTGCACATCTGGGCGCTGCACGTGCCTGGCAACAGCAACCCCAAGGGCGTCGAGGTGAAGTCCGAGGCCGACACCGTGCCCTTCCACCCGTACTACACGGTGAAGGACGGCTTCGCGATTTCGGTGTTCCTGCTGCTGTACGCCGCCTTCGTCTTCTTCGCCCCGGATGCCCTGGGCGACGCGGTCAACTATGTGAAGGCCAACCCGTTGGTAACCCCCGCCCACATCGTCCCGGAGTGGTACCTGCTGCCCTTCTACGCGATCCTGCGGGCGCTTCCGAACAAGCTGCTGGGCGTGATCGCGATGTTCGGCGCGATCGCCACCCTGTTCGTGCTGCCGTGGCTCGACACGTCCAAGGTGCGCTCGATGCGCTACCGCCCGGCAATCCGGCTTTGGTACTTCATCTTCTTCATCGACTGCATCGTGCTCGGCTTCTGCGGAGCGCACGCGCCGGACGACCTGGTGATCCCGGGGGTCTCGGGCCTGCAGTTGGGCGACGCCAACCTCAACAGCTTCGTCTGGCTGTCGCGGTTCGCGGCCACATTCTACTTCGCCTACTTCTGGGTGATCACCCCGCTCATGGGCCTCACCGAGACCCCGCTGAAGGTGCCGGAGTCGATCTCCGAACCGGTGCTGTCACATCCCGCCAGCGCACCCATGGGCGCCATGGCGTCGCCTGAAAAAAGGGGTTGAGCCCGATGCTCCGCAAAGCTTTCGCGTTCGCGGCGCTCGGCTTGGCCCTGATGGCGGGGCCCGCGCTCGCGGGGGCCACCCATGCCGAACCCAAGGACGTCCACTGGTCGTTCGAGGGCCCGTTCGGCAAGTTCGACACCGCTCAGGTCCAGCGGGGCTACAAGGTCTATCGTGAGGTCTGCTCGGCCTGCCACTCCATGGAGCAGATGTACTTCCGCAACCTCGGCCAGAAGGGCGGGCCGTTCTACGACGAGAAGTACAAGAACCCGAACGACAACCCCTATGTGAAGTCGCTGGCCAAGGACCTGCAGGTCAAGGACATCGACGCCGACACCGGCGACGTCATCCAGCGTCCGGCCGGCTCGGCCGACCGGTTCCCGGCGCCGTTCCCGAACGAGCCGGCGGCGCGGGCCGCGAACGGCGGCGCCCTGCCCCCGGATCTGTCGGTGATCGTCAAGGCGCGCGAAGGCGGGCCGCAGTACGTCTATTCCATCCTGACCGGCTACAAGGACCCACCCCCGGGCCTGAAGACGGGGCCGAACCAGTACTACAATCCCTATATGTCCGGCGACATGACCTCGTCGTGGAGCGGCAAGGGTCCGGTGCCGGAGGGCGGGTTCATCGCTATGCCGCCGCCGCTGGTGGATGGCAGGGTGACCTTCGACGACAAGTCGCCGTCGATGCTCAGCCAGGAAGCCAAGGACGTCGTGGCCTACCTGGCCTGGGCCTCGGACCCCAAGGCGACCGAACGCAAGGAGTTCGGCCTGGGCGCGATGATCTATCTGTTCTTCTTCAGCGTCCTGCTGTGGTTCAGCTACCGGCGGGTCTGGAAGAACATCGGCCACTAAGGCGGCGGTCAGAGCGCCAGATATAGCGAAGGCCCCGGATCGCTCCGGGGCCTTCAGCGTATGGAGGTCACGATCAGCCGTCCGGCGGGGAAGTCGAAACGCAGGCGGAAGTGGGCCAGGACCTCGGCGCCCAGCACGCCCACCACCGCTCCGTCCGGCTTCATCAGCCCGGCCGCGACGTCGCGGCCCGACGCGCCGGCGAAGGTGACGCTGGCCAGGCGAGCGAACCAGACGCCCTGCGGGTAGAGCTCGTCCGGCGTCGCCGCGCTGGGCGCCTGGGCCAGGTCGTCGGCAAGGCGGACGGGCGCGTTGGCGCCGGTGGCGATGACGAAGCGGCCGGCGATCTCATGGGCGTCGTCCGAGGCCGTGGCGAGCGCCGTGGGCCGGCCCAGGTCCCAGGCCAGCTCCAGGGTCCGCCCGCGGAAGGCGGCGGCCTGGCCGGGCTCCCAGAGGCGCACGCGGCACGGCGCGTAGCTGACATCCAGCACCCAGCCCTTCAGCAGGTCGGCGCCGATCACCCCGGCCACCGGGGTCGGCAGGTTCCAGGTGCGGACGTCCAGGTCGGCCACTTTCAGCGGCCGCGCCGTGGCGGTCATGCCGGCCAGGCGGACGTCGCCGGTGAGCTCGGTCTCCGCGAAGCCCGCCGACTGCGCCCGGGTCTCGTGCAGGACGCTCTGCGCCGTGCCGGTGTCGAGGATGTAGTCGCCGGCGATCCCGGCCACCACGGCGGGTACGACCAGCGTTCCGCCCTCGAAGCGGCAGGTTTCCTCGCCGGCGACGGCTGGACCGGCGGCAAGAACGCCCAGCAGGGCCAGCGGGATGAGTCGCGTGCGGATCACGCCGCAGCATAGCGCGGGACGGGCGGTTTTCGTCTTAGCGCCACGGCGTCGGGCCCCTACATTATGGCCATGGCCCACACGCCCGCCTGGCGGAACTTCAAGCGCACCCAGGACCTCACCGTGGTGATGGCGGTGCTGATCTATGCGGGCGCGGTCGTGCACGCCTACCTGCGCCTGCCAGGGCCGATGTCGCTGGTCACCCAGCGCACCCTGGTCTGGCCGGGGCTGTTCCTGATGCTGTCGCTGAGCCTGCCTCTGATCGTCGGTCGCCTGCGCCGCGGGCTGACGAAATATGTCTGGATGAGCTTCCAGGCCGGGTTCGGCCAGAACCTGCGCTCGATCCTGGCCGGGGTGGTGCTGCTGGGCGGCGCGGCGGGGTTCATGTACTGGCAGATCGTCGGCGCGGCCCACGGCGGCCGCTACCCGGCCGGCGTCTTCTCCGGCTACGCCGCCGGCATCGGCATCCTGGCGGCCCAGGCGGCCCTGGTGCGGGTGCTCGAGCGGGCGCCCGAGGTGAAGACGCAGATCGAGCGTTAGGCCTTGGCTCCGCCTGTCGCGGTTCAACTACTGCGACGAACCCGTAATCCTCTGCGGCGCGAAATCGTCATGGCCGGCTTGAACATCGTTCAAGTCCACGCGCGCGCTCTCCACACTCACCAGCAGTGCGAACAGCCTGTCGACCGCAATGGGCTTGGCCAGATAGTCGTCCATGCCGATTTCCAGGTACTCTCGCACCTGATGGTCCATGGCGTTCGCCGTCAGCGCCACGATCCGCGTCCTACGCCGTCGCGCCCAAGGTCAATCTCGGCGTTGCCGGCTACGCCCTCGATCAGCTCACGCCCAATCGGGCCAACGGCGTCTCCATCCCGGATCGCGGGAGAAGGAACTCTATGTCGGCCCGGGCGCGCACTTCAAACTCGATGACGCCAACAGTCTCAACCTGAACGTCTATCTCAAGGCCATCTCACATGACGCCGTGAGCGGGACGAAGTTCAGTTCGCAGTACATCCATCGGTTCTAGACCTCGCTGCGGCCGGCGCCGTTGCGGGCGAAGAGCTGCAGGGTGCGCAGGCGCGAGAGCCGCGCGCTGTCGGCGTGGAAGCCGTTCGGCGCCACGAAGGCGTGGCCGGCCTCGTACTCGTGGACCGGCAGGTCGGGATAGGCGTCGCGGATGGCCTGCACGGTCGCCGGCGGGATCAGGTCGTCGGTCTTGCCCAGGTGCAGCAGGGTGGGGACCAGAAGCGCCTCGCCCAGGTAGTCGATGATCTGGCCGCCGTAGTAGGCCGCCACGGCCGACAGGCCCGTGCAGCGCGAGGCGGCCAGCCAGGCGGTGGTCCCGCCGAAGCAGAAGCCGATGCAGAACACCGGCGGCGCCAGCACGTCGATCGCTGCCTGCACCGCGTCGAGCACGCCGGCCCCCCAGTCCGCACGCCGGGCGAAGCCGTCCTGGCGGGCATAGCGGTCCGGGTCCGTGTCGCGCTCGGCGAAGCCTGGGCCATAGCGGTCGAACAGGCTGGGGACGATGGTCTCGTAGCCGTCCTCGGCGAAGCTGTCGGCCAGCTCGCGCAGATGGGGGGTGACGCCCCAGATGGCGTGGCAGATGACCAGCCCGCCGCGGCGCGCGTCCGCGACCGGCGCGTGGTAGGCCTCGAACGCGAAGCCGTCGACCGCGCTGGCCAGCCGAATCGTCTCGCCCCCCATGGCGTTTGGTCCCGTCAGGCCTGGTCGAACAGCTCGAGCGTGCGATGGCGGGCCAGGTCGGCGGCCTCGGCGTTGTAGCGTTCGGGGCTCTCGTTGTTGAAGCCGTGGCCGGCGCCTTCGTAGATGTAGACCGGCACCTCGGGGTTGGCCTCGGCGACCGCGGCGGTCACCTCGTCGGCCGGGATGCCGGGGTCGGTGCGGCCCAGGTGGACGATCACCGGGCAGCTGGGCTTCATGGAGGCATTGGCCTTCACCAGGCTGCCGTAATAGCTGGAGGCGGCGGCGATGCCCTCGAGCTTGCCGGCCGAGAGCCAGGCCAGCGAGCCGCCGTAGCAGTAGCCCACCACGCAGACCTTGCCGCCGTGCCCGGCCAGGAAGTCGCGGCAGGCGGCGATGTCGCCCAGCGCCTGCTCCATCGGGGTGCCCATGGCATGCGCGATGCCGGCCTTCAGGCCGTCGGGATCGTGGTCGGCGGTGAAGCCGGGTTCGCGGCGGTCGTAGAGCGAGGGCGCGATCGCCTCGTAGCCCATCTTGGCCCAGCGCTCGACGTCGGCGCGGACGTGCGGGTCGATGCCGAAGATCTCCTGGATGACGATCACCCCGCCCTTGCGCGGCGTGAACGCCGGTTCGTGATAGGCGGCGAACTCGAACCCGTCGGCGCCGGCCAGCTTGATGGTTTCGGCCATGATCGTTTCGTCCCTAAACGTTGAAGCGGAAGTTCAGCACGTCGCCGTCCCTGACGACATACTCCTTGCCTTCCTGGCGGAGCTTTCCGGCGTCGCGCGCCCCGGCCTCGCCCTTCAGCCGGACGTAGTCGTCATAGGCGATGGTCTCGGCGCGGATGAAGCCCTTCTCGAAGTCCGTGTGGATCACGCCGGCCGCCTGGGGGGCGGTGTCGCCCTTGTGGATGGTCCAGGCGCGGGTCTCCTTGGGGCCGACGGTGAAATAGGTCTGCAGGCCCAGCAGGTGATAGGCCTCGCGGATCAGCTTGTTCAGGCCTGGCTCGGTGAGGTCCAGGGTCTCCAGGAACTCCGTCCGCTCGGAGGGGTCGAGCATGGCGATCTCGCTCTCGATCTGGGCGGAGATCGCCACGTGGTCGGCGCCGTCGCGCGCGGCCCGCTCGGCCACCAGGCGCGACATGTCGTTGCCGGTGGCGGCTGACGCCTCGTCGACGTTGGAGACGTAGAGCGCCGGCTTCGAGGTCAGCAGCTGCAACATGCGCCAGGCCTTCTCGTCCTCGGCGGAGACATCAACCTTGCGGGCCGGGCGGCCGGCGTTGAGTTCGGTCAGGGCAGCCTGGACCAGGCGCAGCGTCTGGACGCTGTCCTTGTCGCCGGTCTTGGCGCGCTTCTCCAGGTTCACCACCCGCTTCTCCAGGCTCTCCAGGTCGGCCAGCATCAGCTCGGTCTCGATGGTCTCCAGGTCGGAGAGCGGATCGACCTTGCCCTCGACGTGGGTGACGTCGTCGTCGATGAAGCAGCGGGCCACGAAAGCCACGGCGTCACAGTCGCGGATATTGGCCAGGAACTGGTTGCCCAGGCCCTCGCCCTTGGACGCCCCGCGCACCAGGCCGGCGATGTCCACGAAGTTGATCCGCGAGGGGATGATCTCCTTGGACGGGATGATCGCCGCCAGCGTCTCCAGGCGCGGCTCGGGCACGGCCACGTCGCCGGTGTTGGGCTCGATGGTGCAGAACGGATAGTTCGCGGCCTGCGCCGCCGCGGTCTGGGTCAGCGCATTGAACAGGGTCGACTTGCCCACGTTCGGCAGGCCTACGATGGCGACTTTGAGGGCCATGGGAGAGAGCGGTTCCTTTTCGAGGCGCCGCACCTAGCATGCCGGCGCCTCGACGCGAAGCGCGCCGCCTCAGGGTTCGTTGTCCGGGGGATCGTCGGGCGTCCTGGTGAGGGGAAGCAGCACGCCACAGGCGGGGCAGGCATAGCCGCGGGTCCAGTGCGAGCGGTGCGAGGCGCCCAGCGCGTCGTTCACCGCAACGAGCCGGACCGGCTCGACCCGCTCCAGCGGCTTGCGGCAGGCGGGGCAGGCCGGCCGGGTCATGAGGACATCTCCGCGGTCAGTTCCACTGTGCGACGGCGCGCGCGCTTCGAGGCAGCGTCGCGCCGCCGAACCCAAACGCCAGGATCCCGGCCAATGCAATCAAGAGTTTTCTGACCGCAACTTCCAGTCGAAAGATGCTGGTGCACATGGCTGTTTCCGGGATCGCAGCTATCCGACCTGGAAAAGACATAGGATTTGGCAGAGGAGCAATCTGACCGCTCGTCCAACGATTTCCCTATCGAACGATAGTCCCGGACCCGCCCGGCGAGATGCGGCCGACCCGACACCGGCTCATGGCGGCGCCAGGATCGCGCGCCGGACCTGCGACTTGACAGAGTCCCCTGCGACTTGACAGAGGCCGCCGGCGACCCCGCCAATCGCACCGTCCCATCCCGAAAGGTCGATATGCGCGTCCTGGCCGCCCTCCTCTGCACCACCCTGATCGCCACCGCTGCGCAGGCCGCCGCGCCGGAGCCCGTGGCGGGGTCGGGCGGGATGGTGGTGAGCGCCCAGCACCTGGCGTCCGACGTGGGCGCCGACATCCTGCGGAAGGGCGGCAATGCGGTCGATGCGGCGGTGGCGGTGGGGTATGCGCTGGCGGTGGTTTATCCGCAGGCTGGCAACATCGGCGGCGGCGGGTTCATGACCCTGCGGCTGGCGGACGGCCGGACGACCTTCCTGGATTTCCGGGAAAAGGCGCCGCAGGCCGCCACGGCGACCATGTACCAGGATGCCGCCGGCAAGATCGTGCCGGGGCTCTCCACCGACAGTTGGAAGGCCGTGGGGGTGCCCGGCACGGTGATGGGGCTGGAGGCGGCGCGGGTCCGCTACGGCACCATGTCGCGGGCGGTGCTGATGGCGCCGGCGATCCGGCTGGCGCGCGACGGGTTCGTGCTGGGCCAGGGCGACGCCGGGGTCATGGCCTTGGAGTCCGCCGGCCTGGCGCGCGATCCGGCCGCGAGAGCGATCTTCCTGCCGCGCGGCAAGGCGCTGACCAAGGGCGACCGCCTGGTCCAGGCCGACCTCGCCGCCACCCTGACGGCGATCGGCGACCAGGGGCCGGACGCCCTCTACCGCGGGTCCATCGGGGCAGCGATCGCCGCCGCCAGCCAGGCCGGTGGCGGGCTGATCACCCGGGAGGATTTCTCCCGCTACCAGGTCCGCGAGTTGAAGCCGATCGAGTGCGACTACCGCGGCTACCATGTGATCTCGGCGCCGCCGCCCAGCTCCGGCGGGGTGGCGATCTGCGAGACGCTGAATATCCTTCAGGGCTACGACCTGGCGGCGATGGGCTTCCATTCCGCCGCCGAGGTCCACGTCATGACCGAGGCGCTGCGCCGGGTCTATGTCGACCGCAACAACAAGCTGGGCGACCCCGACTTCGTCAGCAATCCGGTGGCCCAGCTGACCGACCCCGCCTATGCCGCGAAACTGCGGGCGCAGATCGATCCGGAGCGGGCGACGCCGTCCTCGACCCTGGGCCCGCCCCAGGCCCCGACCGAGGGCCGCAACACGACCCAGTACGACGTGCTCGACGCCCAGGGGAACGCGGTCTCGGTGACCTACACCCTGAACGACTGGTTCGGCGCCCATCGCGTGGCGGGCCGCACGGGCATCGTGATGAACAACGAGATGGACGACTTCACCTCGCTGGTCGGCGCGCCCAACATGTTCGGCCTGATCCAGGGGGCCAACAACGCCATCGCGCCCGGCAAGACGCCGCTCAGCTCGATGAGCCCGACGATCCTGACCAAGGACGGCAAGGTGGCCCTGATCATCGGCAGCCCCGGCGGCTCGCGGATCATCACCATCACCCTGGAGGCGATCCTCAACATGATCGACCACGGCATGGACGTGCAGGAGGCCATCGACGCGCCACGCCTCCACCACCAGTGGCTGCCCGACGTGATCTACCTGGAGCCGTTCGCACTGTCGGCCGACACGCGGCGGCTGCTGGAGGGGCGGGGCTATGCGTTCAAGGACGACGAGCTCTGGGGCATCGCCGAGGGGATCGTCACTGGCGCGCCGACCCTCAAGCCGCCGACGGCCGACGGCCAGGGCCGGGTCCTGTCGCTGGGCCTGCCGGTGCTGGCGGGCGCGACGATGTTCGGCGGGCACGACGTACGCGACGGGGCGGGCTCGGTGGCGCCGGTCAACTGAGCGGGGCGGTCGGCGCGCCAGCCTCTGCGCAGAGGGTTGCAAGGCCGGAGATGCTAGGTTCTCGTGTTGCCGGGGGGCACGGGGCGCATGAAGTACGCGGCTTTCATCAGTTACAACCATCGCGACCGGAAGATCGCGGCCTGGCTGCACAGCGCGCTGGAGACCTATCGGGTGCCGCGCCAGCTGCGCGGTCGGGAGACGGCGCTGGGGGTCCTGGGCGCGCGGCTGCCGCCGGTGTTCCAGGACCGCCAGGAACTGGCCGCGTCCTCCGACCTGGCCGGCTCGGTGCTGGCGGCCCTGCAGGAGTCGGCCTCGCTGATCGTCATCTGCACGCCCAACGGGCGGCGGTCCAAGTGGGTGAACGAGGAGATCCGCGCCTTCACGGCCATGGGCCGGCGCGACCGCATCCAGTGCCTGATCGCCGGCGGCGAGCCCAATGCCTCGCGCTCGGTGGGCGGCGACCCCGAGCTGGAGGCGCTGCCGCCCGCCCTGTTCGAGGGCGTCGACACCGAGCCGCTGGGCGCGGACATCCGCAAGGGCCAGGACGGCAAGGTCTCCGGCAAGCTGAAGCTGATCGCCGGGCTGCTGAACGTGCCCTACGACGAGCTGCGCCAGCGCGAGGCGGCGCGACGCCAGCGCCGGCTGGCGGTGATCGCGGCCGGGTCGGGCCTGGGCTTCGTGGTGATGAGCGGGCTGGCGGCCACCGCCGTGGTGCAGCGGAACGAAGCCGTGAAACAGCGCGACCTGGCCCGGCAGAAGACCCTGACCGCCGAGCGGACCGTGGAGTTCGTGAAGTCGATCTTCACCGTCTCCGACCCCTCAGAGGCCAAGGGCGCCAGCATCACGGCGCGGGAAATCCTCGACCGCGGGGCCCGGCAGATCCAGGGGGAGCTCAACGACGAGCCCTCGGTGAAGACCGAACTGGGCGTCACCCTGGGCGAGGTCTACATGGGCCTGGGGCTGTTCCATCAGGGCGAGACCCTGGTCCGGAGCACCTTCAGGATTCACGGCCGCGATCGGGGCGCCGTCGTGCGGCAATTCGCGGCCCTGGGCGATGCGCAGTCCAAGCAGAGCGACTTCGCCGGGGCGGTGACGTCCTATCGGACGGCCCTGGCCCAGGCCCGCCGGCCCGACAGCGGCCGCGAAGATATGATCCCGCGCATTCTGGTCGGCCTCTCGGAGGCGCAATCGTCCAACGACGACTTCGTCGGCGCCCAGCGGTCGGCCGACGAGGCGCTCAGCCTCGACGTCACCCGCCTGGGCCCGGATCATCCGGACGTCGCGCGCGACCTGGAGACCCAGGCCCTGAACGCGCTGGGCGCCGGCAAGCTGGACCGCGCGCAACAGCTGTATGAGCGGGCGCTGCAGATTCGCGTGCGCAAGCAGGGCGAGCGCCATCCCAAGGTCGCCGAGGATCTGAACCAGCTTGGATCGATCGCCTATTTCCGACGCGACGGAGCCAGCGCGGAGAGGTATTTCCGCCGCGTCCTGGCCGCCAACGAGGCGGTGCTGGGGCCGATGCATCCCGACCTGGCGACGACGCTGAACAATGTCGGACGGGTGGTGCTGGAACGGCGCGGCTTCGGCGAGGCCAACGCCATCTACGAGCGCTCGCTGGCGATCACCCTGCAGCAGCGCGGCGAGACCTTCGACGATCTGGCCTTCACCTTCGCCAACCTGGCGCTGGTCAAGCGTGCCCTGGGCCAGCCGCAGGAGGCCGAGGCCATGTTCCGCAAGGCGTTGATGGCGGCCAAGGTCCACCGGCACCGTAACCTGGCGCCGATCATGACCGATCTGGCCGACCTGCTCTGCGAACAGGGGCGTCCCGCGGAGGCGGCCACGCTGCTGCGTGACGCCCTGCCGATCATGGCGGAGACCTATCCCGACGACCCCTGGCGGCTGGCCTGGGTCGACAATGTGCAGGGCGGCTGTCTGCTGAAGCAGGGGCGCCTGGCCGAGGCGCAGAAGCTGCTGAAGAGCAGCGACCCGGCCCTGGCGAAGCGCTGGTCGGAAAACACCCTCTACGGTGCGGCGTTCCGGGAGCGGGAGCGACGCCTCAACGCCGCCCTGCGCAAACCGGCCTGAACCTAGGTTGCTTGGGGGCGACGCCTGGGTCCGCGTCGCAGGGCCGCGCCGACGCCACCGAAGCCGAGGATCATCAGCGCCCAGGCGCCAGGTTCCGGCACGGCGTCAGCGGCGACGGGCGAATCGAAGATGGCCCCGAAGAAGTAGTTCTTCTTCTTGTCGGCATCATCGACGCCGCTGTCGGAAGCATACTTGAACTTGACGTCAAAACCTTCGTCGCCGGCCCGATAGACAGGAGCCAGGATCATCGCATACTTTCCAGAATAGCAATGCTGCGGCGTAATACATTGAAAGAAGGTCACAACGAAGTTGTTTCCCACCATCTTGAAGGCGGCGATCTCCGGGGGAAAGACGTTGCCCGGATTTCCGGCGTCAACTTGCGCCAGGACCTTGAACTGATTTATCGGATCGGCGTTGCCAATGTAGTTGCCGACGAACTGAATCACGCCGTCGTTGCGAACAATCAGCTTGTTGGTCGCGCTGCCGCCGATATCCGCCTCGTAAGGCAAGTACTGGTTGGGACTGTCGCATTCGTCGCCGAAGTCCCCAACACTCGCATCGCAATAGCCCCCGAAATTGAGGATCAGCGCCTTGGTGCCGGACGAGTCGATGGCGGTGTATTTCGCTTGTGCCGATGTGGCGAACATCAGGCTGAGCATCGCGGCAGCGCCAATGGCCAGCGTGCGATTGTTTAATTTCTCGATCGCAGCATGATCGAAGCTCATGTCTCAAATCTCCCCAACGCGAACACACCCCATGTGTTCATCACGTCGATATTCCAAAATCTGAAGACTGCACAGGGAATTCAACCTACGCCGGAGCGCGTTAACCTTTTTGATGATCTAGGATTGCATTTCCGGGGTGCGAGGAGAGTCTATCGGTTGCAGCCGCGAACGCCAACTGACTGTTGCTCACCAGGGCAATCGCAGAACTAAGCTTAGGGCCTGTGCGACGGCACGAAACCTCTAGTGCGGGCGGCCGCCCGCCCGCAGGTGGTCGAGATAGCTCGACAGTTCGCCGGCCCAGTGGCGCGAGACCGCCGAGTCCGAGAGGTCCGCGGCCTGTTCGAGCCCGGCGCCGATGTCGGTGATCATCTGGAAGCCGAAGCCGCCGCCGGAGCCGCGTAGATTGTGGCCGAGGATGGTCACCGCCTGGAAGTCTCCGCAGTCCAGGGCGGCGACGATGGCGATGACGTTCAGCCGGCAGTTTTCCAGATAGGCCGGGGTCTGCGCCGCCAGCCGTTGCGCGGCCCGCGACAGGCCCGCCGCGGGGATCGCGGCCAGGACCGGCGCGACCGGCGCGGCTGGCGCCTGGACGGCGGAGTGGTCCTTGATCGCCTGCAGCAGCACCTCCTGCCGGATCGGCTTGGTCAGATAGGCCGTGCAGCCCGCCGCCAGGCAGCTCTCCCGGTCGCCCTTCAGGGCCGAAGCGGTCAGGGCGATGATCGGCGTGGGCGGGCGGTCGTTGGCCTTCTCCCAGGCCCGGATGGTCCGCGTCGCCGTGAGGCCGTCCATGGCCGGCATCTGGCGATCCATCAGCACCAGGTCGTAGCGCCCCGCGGTGAACATCGCGCACGCCAGGACGCCGTTCTCGGCCACGTCGACCACGTAGGGCGTGCCCGCGAGATAGGCCAACGCGATGGTGCAGTTGTCGGGCGAGTCCTCCGCCATCAGGATGCGCAGCGGCGGGAGCGGCGTGTCGGGGCCGGTCCCGACCGGCGCGGCGACCGGGCGGCTGGCCGCCGTCGAAACCTCGAAGGGCACGACGAAGCCGAACAGGCTGCCCTGGCCGACCTGGCTTTTCACCCAGATCCGCCCGCCCATCAGCTCGACCAGGCGTCGCGAAATCGTCAGCCCCAGGCCAGACCCGCCAAACCGCCGGGTGGTCGAGGAATCGGCCTGGGTGAAGCGTTCGAAGACGTGATCCTGCTTGTCGTCGGCGATCCCGATGCCGGTGTCGGTGACGGTGAAGCGCAGGGCGGTCGGCACGGCGTCGTTGCCGTCCGGCTCGACCCGCAGCACGACGCTGCCAGTCTCGGTGAACTTGACGGCGTTGCCCAGCAGGTTGAGCAGCACCTGGCGCAGACGGGTAGGGTCGCCCACCAGGTCGTTGCTGACGCCGGGCGCGATCTCGCAGACCAGGGTCAGCGCCTTCTCCTGCGCCTTGGGGGCGATCATCTCCATCACCTTCTCCAGGTGATCGGCGAGCGAGAAGCCGGTGCGCTCCAGGTCGAGCTGCGAGGCCTCCACCTTGGAGAGGTCGAGGATGTCGTTGATCAGGTTCAGCAGGTTGTCGCCCGACCGGCGGAAGATCTGCACGAACTTGTCCTGCTCGGGGGTGAGCGCAGTCTTCGCCAGCAGGTCGGCGATCCCCATGATCGCGTTCATCGGCGTGCGGATCTCATGGCTCATGCTGGCCAGGAAGTCGGATTTGGTGCGGCTGGCGCTCTCGGCGGCGGCCTTGGCCTGCTGCAGCTCCAGCTCGAAGCGCTTGCGTTCGGTGACGTCGCGGGCGGCGGCGAACACGCCCTGCAGCTTGCGGCTGCGGTCGTAGAAGGTGGTGGCGTTGTAGGAGACCACGGTCTGCTTGCCGTCGCGGGCTCGGGCGGTCAGTTCGTAGTCGGTGACCGACTTCTCGGCGAGCACCCGCTTGATCCCGGCCTCGGCGCGCGCCGGGTCGGTGAAGCAGTCCTTGAACGGGGCGCCGATCAGTTCGTCCCGCGTGCAGCCGGTGAGCGCCTCGGTCTGCTTGTTCACATCGGTGATGATCCCCGCCGGGTCGATGGTCATCAGGGGGTCGATGTTCGATTCGATCAGCGAGCGGGTGTAGAACTGCTGATCGCGCAGCCGCTGGTCGGACTTCTTCTGCTCTTCCTCGACCAGCTTTCGCGCGGTGTTGTCGGTGCCGATCAGCAGGTAGCCGATGATCGCGCCCAAGGGGTCGCGCAGCGCCGTCACCGACACCACCGCGGGGAACCGCGTGCCATCCTTGCGGACCTTGGTCAGCTCATAGATGTCCTCGATGCCGCGCGAGGCCTTGAACACCAGGGCTTCGAAGCCGGGGGTGATGGGGGTGCCCAGCTCGGCGCTGAGCGCTTCGGCGCGGGCGATCAGCTCCAGTGGATCGGAGAAATGCGCCGGCGTGATCTTGTTCATGACCTCGGCCGCCGTGTAGCCGAGCATCCGCTCCGCGCCGACGTTGAAGATCTGGATCACGCCCTTGGCGTCCGTCGCGATGCTGGAGAAGTTGGCGCTGTCGAAGATCGCCCTCTGCAGGGCGCCGGCCTTCAGCAGGGCGTCCTCGGCCTCCTTGCGCGCGGTGTTGTCGGTGCCGATCAGCAGGTAGCCGATGATCGCGTCCTCGGCGTCGCGCAGGGCGGTGACCGAGACCACCGCCGGGAACCGGGTGCCGTCCTTGCGGATGTAGGTCAGCTCATAGATGTCCTCGATGCCACGCGAGGCCTTGAACACCAGGGCCTCGAACCCCGGCGTGATCGGCGTCGACAGCTCGGCGCTCAGAGTCTCGG
The DNA here is from genome assembly GCF_025351295.1 of Phenylobacterium sp. GTDB lineage: Bacteria > Pseudomonadota > Alphaproteobacteria > Caulobacterales > Caulobacteraceae > Phenylobacterium. Next base: position 8 of record NZ_JANXWD010000039.1, on the reverse strand, counting down.
CGCGGTCG
>NZ_JANXWD010000006.1 GCF_025351295.1 Phenylobacterium sp. | reverse complement strand
TGAACCAGACAAAAAGGCCCTAACTCTTTGAATTAGAGCGCGTCGGGCGGCGAAACCGGATCCACTTTCGCCTGACGCGCTCTAGCGGCCGCACCTTTCAAGGCGTCAGCCGCCGCCGCCCAGGCGATCCAGGGCCGCCTGGTAGTTGGCGATCTGGTTGGTGAGGTAGGCCGGGACCGGTCCGCTCTTGGCCTTGGCGGCGGCGACCTGGGCGGATTGCGGCGAGGCGGCGGCCACCAAGTCCTTGTAGGCCTTGCGGATTACGCCCATGGCCGCGGAGACCTCCGCCGCGGCGTGGCTGGTCGCCGTGGCGTCGTCGAGGTTGAGGTTGCTGGGCAGGCTCAGGCCATAGATCTGGGCCCGGCCGTCGGCCGGCGTCGTCCCGTTTGACGTGACCACCGTGCTGCGCACAACGCCTTCCGGAATCCCCAGCAAAGCCAAGGCGTTCTTGTCAGTCTTTCCCGCGCCGAACTCGACGATGGTGCGGCTGTTCTGCGGAACGACGGTCAGTTTGCGGCTGCCGTCGGCGCTGCCGATGGTGACCTTGGCCTGGAAGCCGGTGGCGCGGCGAATCTTCTGGGCCAGGGTGTCCAGGGTTTCGGCGGCGTCCAGGGTGATCGTCTGGGCGTGGCCCGTGCCGATGCGGACGGTGAACTGCTCGCCGGCCCGCAGGCTGGTGGCGGCGGTGATCTGCGGGGAATCGGTAAGGTCGATGGTCCCCTTCGGCAGGCCCAGCTTGTCCAGGGCGCTGGCCCCGCTGGTGTCCACCGCGATCGAGTTGGGCGCGGCGAAGCCGTCCTTGCCGGTGAAGCGCCGAGACCAGTCGATATTGCCGCCGGCGATGTCCAGCTTGGCGAGAAAGCCATCCTTCTTGCCGACCGCGGGCTGTCCCGGCAGGTCGGTCCCCGCGGACCCGGCGATCCACACCTGGCCGTTCTGGACCGAGAGCGCGGTGGCCCGGTCGTTGCCAGTCCCGCCGTAGTAGGCGACGGCGTCCGCCCCGGACGCGACGAGGTCGGCCGAGAGCCGCGCGGCGAAGGCGTCGACGCCGCCGGAGTTGGCCCGCGTCACCGTGCCGGCGTCGAGGGCGGCGTTGGCGGTGGAGCCGGCGACGACCACCTGGCCGCCGTCCAGTCCCAGGCCGGTGATGTCGCCACCCTGCAGGTCGCCGAGGTCGCGGGTGGCGGTCAACGCCGGCGTCCCGCTGGAGATGTCGAACCGGCGCAGCACGCCGCGGCCGTTCTCGACGCTGGCGGTGACCAGCGATGTCCCGTCCACCACCACGCCGGCCGGCCGGTCGTCGGCGGAGGTGCCGAAGTTCTGGGTGAAGGTGGTGGCCACCTTGCCCTTGGAGTCCGGCGGGGCGAAGGCCTCGATGTAGCTGTCCCAGCCGCCCAGGCCGCTGGCCCCCGGGAGCGCCGATTTCGAGCGCCCGGCCACATAGACCGAGCCGTCGGCGCCGAAGGTGAGCTGGCTGGCCTCGTCGGCCTGCCGCGCGCCCCGCCGCTGGGTATAGATTTCCTCGCCGTCGGCGTTGAACGTCGTCACGAAGCTGTCCGACTGTCCGGCGTAGACGCCGACCTCGCCAGAGTTCAGCGCGCCCTCGGTGGCCCCGTTCAGGCCCCCGCTGACCGAACCGGCGATCGCCACCTTGCCGTCGGCCGACACCGCCAGGGCCAGGCCGGTGGCGCTGTCCGACGCGCCCAGGGTGCGGCTGAACACCTGATTGCCGGCGGCGTCGTACTTGATCAGAGCCACGTCCTGGGCGCCCAGGATGTCCTGGCCGGCGGTCTTCGCCGTCACGTCGGCCAGCATATAGACCGAGCCGTCCGGCCCGACCTTTGTGGCCCGCACGGTCTTGACCTCGGGCCCGAGGGTCCTGGCGAAGGCGCGGCCGTCGACCCAGTTGGCCTCGTTCTGCCCCTGGACCGGCGCATCGACCGCCGTGGTGTCGGTCTGGAACTTCAGCAGCTGCTGCTTGATGACGCCGTCGTTGGTGTCGACCTTGCCGTCCGGGTTCGGGTCGCCCGCGCCCTGGGCCATGTAGACCGCGCCGGCGGTGGCCGTGGCGCTGAAGCTGACGGTCTCGCCGTTGGGCCGGACCTTGAACGCGAACTGATCGGGGCCGAAGCCCAGGCTGACCGTCTTGGTTCCGACCTTGGTGGTGCGCTCCAGCCCCGGCAGGCGCTGGGTCGCGAAGCGGGTGTCGAGGCCTTCGGCCGTCAGCTTGCCGTTGATGAAATTGACCACATTGGCGATCGAGCGCGTCTGGGTTCCCATCTCCGACAGGTCGATGCCGACGCTATGAACGACACCGGAGCGTTTGACATCTATGGAGAACTGGACATTTCCCTGGAACGCCGGGACCGCGTCCGCGGCGGTACCGGAGTAGAGCGGGGCAGTGACGTATTCGGTCTTGGCCGCGGCCACGGGCGCTGTGGTCTTCACCGTGCTGGCCACGTCGCCGGTGGTCAGGCGCACCTTGGTCAGGTCGGCGGAGCTGACATAGCCCTGCACCTCCGCCAGCCCCTTGGCGAAGGTATCCTGCAGCTGCTTCTGCTCGATCGTGCTCAGGCCCTTCTTCTGCGACTGAGCCGCCAGGTCGCCCATGGTCGCCAGGCCCTGGTAGAGGGCGAAGAGCTTGCGATAGTCCTCGCTGGCGCCGGGCAGGTCGAGCTGGGCGGCGCCCTCGTTGATCAGCTTCTGGCCGGCCAGGGCCGACTTTACGGCCGCGGTGGTCTGGGCCGGCGTCGCATCCTTGGTCCACGGGGCGGTGGGCGCGACCTTGGCCGTGGCCGCCGACGAGCCCGAAGCACCTCCCGTCCCGCCGCCGATGCCGGCGCGGGCGTTGTAGTAGCTCAGCAGCAGGTTGGAATCGATCGACGTGACCATGGGGACCTACGGCGGTTACTTATTCCGCCGTCCGCACCCTAGGGCTGCGAAGGCTTACGAGCGGTTAAACCGGCATGCAAAAGGGCCCGGACGAACGCGCCCAGGCCCTTCAGTACGCCCCAACGGAAACGTCTATTTAGCCCTTGAAGAGCTGCAGGATGATCTGCGGCGCCTGGTTGGCGATCGACAGCGCCTGGGCGCCAAGCTGCTGCTGCACCTGCAGGGCCTGCAGGTGCGCGCTTTCCTTGGCCAGGTCGGCGTCCACCAGGTTGCCGACGCCGCTCGTGAGCACGTCGGTCAGCTTGCCGATGAAGCCTAGGTGCGCCTCGATCTGTTTGGCCTGTGAGCCCAGGTTGCCCAGGGCCTGGTTGACGTTGCTGATCGAGGCCGTGAGCTGGGCCAGCACGCCGGTGGCGAATGTCACGGTGGTGATCGAGGAGGTGCCGGCCACGGTGATCAGCGAGCCGCCCAGCGACATGTTCTGGGTCGACAGCGTGATCTTGTTGGTGGCGTCGGCATTGGCCAGGAACTGGATGTTGGTCGGGATCGAGCCGTCCAGAAGGTTCGCGCCGTCGAAGGCCGCGTTGCCGGTCACCTGCTTGAGCTGGCGCAGGATGGACTTGAAGTCGGAGTCGAGCGCCGTGCGCGAGGTGGCGTCCAGCGATGTGTCCATCGCGGCCACGACTTTCTGCTTCATCTCGACCAGCAGGTCGGAGACCGTCGCGCCGGCGGTCATCGAGACCTCGGAGATCGACTGGGCCCTCTGCAGGCTCATCTTGACCGCCCCGAGCGCGCCGATATCGGCGCGCTGGCCCTGGGCGATGGCCCAGACCGCGGCATTGTCCTTGGCGTTCGAGATCTGCAGTCCGGTGTTGATCCGGTTCTGGACCTGACCCAGGTCGTCGTTGGTCTTGTTCAAGTTCTGCAGCGCGGTCAGCGCGGACTTATTCGTGTGGACGCCGATCGTCATCACGCTCTCCTAGCGGTGCGGTCACGGGAGCGAGTCGCAACCGGGCCGTGCTCTAACGCTAGACATTCGTGGTGAGCAGATGGTTAACGCCGATCACGACAAGCGCCGCCGCCGGAGGCTTCCGGGGCGGGCGGGACATTTTGTCCTGCGCCTCGCCGGTAGGGCGAGCGGCGGTTCGGCTCAGGCCTTGGTGCGGATCACCGCGCCCGCCGTGTACTGAAGTTCCTGCCGCAGCTTCAGGACCTCGGCCCTGGGCAGCTGCAATACGACTTCACCGGTGCGGCGGTTGACGGTCTTGTAGACGTAAGACCCGCTGGCTTGATCCTCTTCGATGACCAGTCGCATGTCGGCCGGATCGGGCCCTGTCGGGACCGGCGCCTGACCGCCGGGGGCGGTGCGGACGCTGGGCTGGACTTGGCCGGGATCTGGTGCGGCGGCGACGGCCGCGATCCTGGTTTCCATGACTCCTTCCCTTCGGCTTGGGTTGCGGCGTTGGGGCCCAAGGCGACCGGCGGACGGGAAGGCCCCGCCCGCCGGCGCGTTGGAGCGACCCCGGAACCGCGAGCGGCTCCGGGGGCAGCCCTTAGCGGAACAGACCCAACAGAATCGAGGACGACTGGTTGGCGATGGAGAGCGCCTGGACGCCCAGCTGCTGCTTGGTTTGCAGCGACTGGAGCTTGGCGCTTTCCTTGGCCAGGTCGGCGTCGACAAGGTTGCCGATACCGGCGTCGATCGAGTCCTGCAGCTTGTTGATGAAGTTCATGTGCGAGTTCAGGGACTTCGAACCCGTGCCGAGCTTGCTCAACGCGGTGGAGACGTTGGTGATCGAGGAGTTCACCGTGGCGATCATGGCGGTCGCCAGGGTGATGGTGCCGATCGAACCGGTCGCCGCCACGGTCACGTTCGAACCGCCGAGCGCCAGGGACTGGGCCTGGACGGTGATCTTGGACGTGGCGTCGGCGTTGGCCAGGGCGGCGATCGAAACGCCGCCGGTGCCCTTGATCATGTTGATGCCGTTGAAGTCGGCATTCGACACGGCCTTGGACACCTGGTCGCGCAGCGCCTTGAAGTCTTCGTTCAGGGCCGTGCGGCTGGTGGTGTCGAGCGAAGCGTCCGCGGCCGCCAGGGCCTTTTCCTTCATCTGAAGGAGTAGGTCCGAAACGGTTTCGCCGCCCGAGATGGCGACGTCCACGGTCGACGAGGCGCGTTGCAGGGATTCACGAACCGCGTTCAGCGACTGTGACGTGGCGCGTTGGTTCTGGGCGATGGCCCAGATGGCGCCGTTGTCCTTGGCGCTGTTGATCCGCTTGCCGGTATTGATCCGGCTCTGCGTCGTCGCGAGGTCGCTGAAGGTTTGGTTGAGGTTCTGCAGCGCCGCCATGGCGCTGACGTTGGTGTTCACCGAATTCATGGTGTCAGTCCTTTTTCGCAAGGAAATCGGACGCCGTTCTGGCGACCGAGGGCGTTTTGCCCAGGTCTGTAGGCAGCAAGCACCGGGCCACCCGGATCTTTACCAGTTGCGGCCTCAAGCATTTGAATTCAGAGCGTTATAGGGCTGTTATGGTTGTCTGCGCCCGGCAATTCCTGCCTAGCCGTCCAGAGAACCCGGCAATAGCTGCCGCCCACGACCGGCAACAATTGCCGGGCGCGGTCGGAAGGACACCCGGGCGGGACGAACCCGCCCGGGCTTCATGACTTAGCGGAACAGCGCCAGCAGCGACTGCGGCGACTGGTTGGCGATGGAGAGCGCCTGAATGCCCAGTTGCTGCTTGGTCTGCAGCGCCTGGAGCCTCGCACTTTCCTTGGCCAGGTCCGCGTCGACGAGGTTGCCGATGCCGGCATCGATCGAGTCCTGCAGCTTATTGATGAAGTTCATGTGCGAGTTCAAAGACTTCGAACCCGTGCCGAGCTTGCTCAGAGCCGTAGAAACGTTGACGATCGAGGAGTTCACCGTGGCGATCATGGCGGTCGCCAGAGTGATCGTACCGATGGATCCGGTCGCCGCCACGGTCACGTTCGCGCCACCGAGGGCCAGGGATTGGGCCCCAACGGTGATCTTGGACGTGGCGTCGGCATTGGCCAGAGCCGCGATCGAAACGCCGCCGGTGCCCTTGACCATGTTGATGCCGTTGAAGTCGGCGTTCGACACAGCCTTGGCCACCTGGTCGCGCAGCGCCTTGAAGTCTTCGTTCAGGGCCGTGCGGCTGTTGGCGTCGAGCGAGGCGTCCGCTGCCGCCAGAGCCTTTTCCTTCATCTGAAGGAGCAGGTCCGACACCGTCTCACCGGCCGAGATGGCGACATCCACGGTCGACGAAGCGCGTTGCAGAGACTCCCGAACCGCATCCAGCGACCGGGACGTAGCGCGTTGATTCTGGGCGATCGCCCAGATGGCGCCGTTGTCCTTGGCGCTGTTGATACGCTTGCCGGTGTTGATCCTTCCTTGGGTCGTCGCGAGGTCCGCTTGGGTCATGTTGAGGTTTTGGAGCGCGACCATCGCGCCCACGTTCGTGTTGACTGAGTTCATGGTTTTGTCCGTCCATTCTGGAGGGGATGATCCGACTTTTGTCGGTTGGGTGATTGTTCGCCCGCACACAGCTACGCAAGCTCCGGGCCAGGATTAACCCTGTTCCGGGGAGATCATTTCATTGTTTTTGCTGTAGTTTTTAGATGACCTGGACTTGGGTCGCCGTGGTGGCGTTAGCCATTTCCTGCCGCCCGGCAGGACCTGCCGGTGAGAAAGCGGACAAAATGAAAGGGCCGCGGAGGTCCGCGGCCCTTGATCGGGATGGGGTGTTCAGGCCGCGGCGGCGGCCGAGCTGGCGGCGAGGCCCTGCATGATCATCCGGTTGATCTCGATCAGCGGCTCGATGTCCTCCTGATTGCGGATCACCAGGCTGGTGTGCTTGCTCACCCAGATGCTGAGCGAGATGAACGAGGCCCGCAGCGGCTTCGGCAGCGCGTTGTCGGGGTCGGCGCAGGCGGTGGCCAGCGTCCCCCACATGCGACGGTTCCAGTCGAGCGCATCGGCCCGCCTGGAAACTTCTGACCGGTCGAGCGTGGCGGCCTCCATCAGCGCGCGGGTGACCTGCGCGAACAGACGGTATTCCGTGTCGCGCGGGCTCTCAGCCCGCGTCGCCGCCTGCTGATACGCCTGTAGGGACATGCCCCAACCTTTCGTCTTCGTATTCAATGAGTTTCCGGCACAACATCAGCGCCTTGTAGAATTCGCGTGCCATGCAGTTGCGCGAGACGTTCACGCAGTCCGCCAGGACGTCCGGGTTGGAGATGACCCCCATGAACTCGGTCAGCCGGCGGACGAATTCGTCATAGTAACGATCGGCCGAGCCCTCATCGAGGTACATCATCATGACCGGGAAATAGATACGGCGCGCTGGGGTGTTCACCGAGTCGGCCTGCATGATGTCCTTCTCGCGAAGCACCGAGGCCTTGTTCTGCAGGACCAGCACAGCTCGGCGGTCGCCGTTCTGGACGACCGCGCCGTTGAGGACGAACTTCTCCCCCGGCTTCAGCGACAGTTTCAGCGGCAAGGTCGAGCCCCAGGTTTCCGCAGCGTCGGGACGGCGATGCGATTCGATGAAATCATTCTCGGCCTCCCGGTTCGCGAACGCACGTCAGGCTTAGCGGTCACCCGTTAATGGGCTGTTGCCGTGGCCAAAACGACGCGCCTAAACCAAGGATTAAGCATAACCCGCGCAGATGCCGGACTATAGCCGGAGTCTGCCCCACATGCCGTCCAAGGCCCCTACCAGCGCCGCATCCACCGTGGCGCTCGAGACCGCCGCCGCGCCCTCCCCGCCACGTTTGGCCGGCGACGCCACGGGCCAGGCCGGGTCGCGCGACGCCTTGGCGCAGCTCACCCTGGCGATGGCCGACCTCAAGGCCATGGCGATCCAGCCGATCCTGCAGCGGGCGGTCGACGCGATCCACGCCGAGGACTGGAAGACCGCCCACGAATGGGTCGTCAAGGCGCTGAAGAAGGACGCCAAGAGCGGCTTCGGCTGGTACCTGATGGCCATCGTGCGCGAGCGGGTCGGCAACTTCGCGGAGTCGATCACGGCCTACGAGACCGCGCTCGGCCTGATCCCCGAACATGCCGAGGTTGCCAACGACCTGGGCCGCCTCGCCTACCGGATGGACATGAAGCCCACCGCGGAGAAGCTGTTCCGCCACTTCCTGCTCAAGCATCCCGGCCACGTCGAGGCGGTCAACAACCTGGCCTGCGCGCTGCGCGACCAGCGCCGGTTCGACGATGCGATCGAGGCCCTGCGCCCGGCGATCGTCAAGACCCCCAACGCCACGCAACTCTGGAACACTATGGGCACCGTGGTGGCCGAGCAGGGCGACTATCCAAACGCCGAGATCTTCTTCCAGGAGGCGCTGCGCCTCGATCCGGACTTCCACAAGGGCCGCTATAACCTGGGCAACTCGCGCCTGGCCCTGGGCGACGCGGAGGGCGCGCTGGCGGCCTGCGACGCTGCCCTGGCCAAGGTGAAGTCCGAGGACGAGCGGCAGATGATGTTGCTGTCGCGCTCCACCATCCTGATGGCGCTGGGACGGATCGGCGAAGGCTGGGACGTGTACGAGGCCCGCCTGCACGACCAGTTCGCCGACACCACCCACTTCCTGTTCGAGCGGCCGCGCTGGTCGCCGGGCGACGACCTGGCCGGAAAATCCCTGCTGGTCGTCGCCGAACAGGGGCTGGGCGACGAGATCCTATTCTCCAACGTGCTGCCCGACGTCATCGAGCGGCTGGGCCCGACCGGACGGCTGACCCTGGCGGTCGAGCCGCGGCTGGTCTCGATGTTCCAGCGGACCTATCCGCAGGCCCGAGTGGGCGCGCACGCCACCTATCTCGTGGCCGGCAAGACCATCCGCTACGCCCCGTTCCTGCTGAAGGACGTCGACAGCATCGCACTCTGGACCCCGATGGGGTCGCTGCTGCGCGAATTCCGGCGCACGGTGGACCAGTTTCCGTCCCGCACCGGCTTCATAAAGGCCGACCCCGAGCGCGTCGCCCACTGGCTCAAGGTGCTCAAAGGCGCGCCGGCGGGGCCCAAGGTGGGCCTGCTGTGGAAGAGCGCGATTTCCAGGGACGCGCGCCACCGGTTCTTCTCGCCCTTCGAGCTCTGGGCGCCGGTGCTGAAGACATCGGGCGTAACCTTCGTCAACCTGCAGTACGGCGACTGCTCCGAAGAGCTGGCCCGGGCCAAGCGCGATTTCGGGGTCACCATCTGGGAGCCGCCGGGCATCGACCTGCGCCAGGACCTCGACGAGGTGGCGGCGCTGTCCAGCGCCATCGACCTGGTGGTCGGCTTCTCCAACGCCACCCTGAACATCGCCGCAGCCTGCGGCGCGCCCACCTGGCTGATCTCGACGCCGGGCGCCTGGACGCGGCTCGGCACCTCCCGCTACCCCTGGTATCCGCAGGCGCGGACCTTCACTACGGCCGCGTTCGGGGCCTGGGCGCCGATCATGGCGGCGGTGGGCGACGCCCTGGGGGTCTACGCGGCAGAACACTGAGGCGGGGAACACTGAGTCCGCCCGCGGGTTAATCGCCTGCGCGCGACCGGCGCGCCCAGGTGTGGAGCCCGCCGATGTCCGAATCTCCCGAGTTCGACGATCAGGACCGCGCCGAGGCGCTGGACGAGAGCATGCTAAACGAGGACGCCTTGGCCGACGAGGGCCGGACGTTCGAGGAGCTGCCCGACCTGCTGGACGTGACCCAGGCCGACGGCGACCGCGACGATGACGAGGCCCTGGCCCTCGACGCCGACGAATTCGACCCGGATGCGATCGGCGACGCCGACACCGAAGAGGACGATGAACTCGACCTCCACGCGGCGACCGCCGAGCACGAAGACGACCTCGACGGCCTGGGCCGCGAGCCCGGCGGCGACGCGGAGTAGCGTGGTACTAAATTGGATTTTCAATGAGGCCCGTCATCCCGGCCGAAAGCCCGCAGGGCTGTAGAGCCGGGATGACGGAGCTTATGGAATTGAAATTCAGTGAGATCACCGATCGCGCAATCGAGTCTGGACCCTAACCCGTCACGTCGTAGCCCTTCTCCCGCAGCCGCCGGGCGCTTTCCGGGCGGCGCACGACCCAGTCCGACGCCAGCAGGCCCAGGCCGATGACGTCCAGCGGCTGGCCCTGCTTCCACACTTGTTGCCGCAGCAGCGATTCGCGGACGAAGCCGAAGGACTCGTGCAGCCGCCAGACGGCCTCGTTGCCCGCCAGGACCTCGCAGCAGAGCTTGTTGAGCGCCATCGGACCGAACACCTGCTCGATGACCCAGAACTCCACATAGGCGCCCACGCCCTTGCCGCGCAGCGAGGGGTCGGCGAGGTAGTAGGCCCACGACGTGCGGCGGTCGGTCGGCGACAGGTCGGCCAGGTTCGCCAGCCCCACGGGCCGCCCGTCGACCTCGATCATCCAGTAGCGGCGGCGCGGGTCGGCGGGCGCGGCCGCGAACCAGGCCTCGTGCTCGGCCGGGGTGATCGCATGGTCGCTGTACATCCACGCGGCCACGTCGGGCCGGTTGCGCCACTCGAACAGACGCTCCCGGTCCGCAGCCTCGAGATCGCGAAGGGTCACCGTGGGGGCATCGGTCATGTCGTCCGGCCTTCCGAACTGTTGCGCGCCAGGGCGACGACGTCGTCGGACCTGAACGCAGGATTGGCGGGATAGAGCCGCGCGTAGACCTCGCGGACGAAGTCCAGGTCCTGCGGCAGATCGACGGTCCAGCGCAGGTGGGCCAGCGACGGGCTTCGCGCGAAAGACTCCAGGCGGAAGAGCTCGGGCCGGCGATAGATATAGGGGGTCACGTGCTCGCGCTCATCGGGATCGCGGGCGTCGCGCCAAGCGTCCAGCAACGCCCCGGCCCGCATCACCTCGACGTCCAGGCCATGCGGATAGGTCCGCTCCGGCACGGTGTTGTTGGTGTAGTCGGCCCCGGTCGCCAGGTGATGGGCGATGACCTGGTCGAGGACCGCGGCGTCGGCGAGCGGGCAATCGGCGGTCAAGCGGATGATGGTGTCCGCCTCAGGAACCGTAGACAGGGCGCCGGCGAAGCGGTCCAGCACGTCGCTGAGCGAGCCGCGAAATACGGCGACGCCGCGCTCGGCGCAGGCCTGCGCCAGGGGGTCGTCGCTGGGATCCGCGCTGGTGGCGACCAGCAGGCGGTCGATCCGGCTCGCCCGGGCCAGCCGCTCCAGCTGGCGGAAGATCATCGGCTGGCCCAGGACCGGCGCCATCACCTTGCCGGGCAGCCGGGTGGAGGACATCCGCGCCTGTAGGATCGCGAGGTTCACGTCAGCTCCGATGTCGCCGGCCGGTGGCGAATCCTACGCTGATCTTCCCCAGGGCGGGGGTGGAAGATCAAGCCGGGCATTGTTTCGCTCCCGCGCCCGCGTTTTGACCGGATGCGCGGTGGAATGGCGCGGCGGCGTCATCGCGCTTGATCCGCGCGCCCGGCCCTATAGGTTGGCGCCAGACAAACAACTGTTCGAACGCGGGCGTGGGCCCGCGCGGGGAGCCTAGATGCGCCAACGTTTTGAAGGCACTGACAACTACGTCGCCACCGAAGACCTGAAGGTGGCCGTCAACGCCGCCATCGCGCTGGAACGGCCGCTGCTGATCAAGGGCGAGCCCGGCACCGGCAAGACGGTCCTGGCCTACGAGATCGCCAAGGCGCTCGGCTCCGACCTGATCACCTGGCACGTCAAGTCGACCACCAAGGCGACCATGGGCCTCTACGAATACGACGCCGTCACCCGCCTGCGCGACAGCCAGCTGGGCGACGATCGGGTCAAGGACGTCAAGAACTACATCAAGAAGGGCAAGCTCTGGGAGGCGTTCGAACACAACGTGCGGCCGGTGCTGCTGATCGACGAGATCGACAAGGCCGATATCGAGTTCCCGAACGACCTGCTGCAGGAACTCGATCGGATGGAGTTCTACGTCTACGAGACCAATGAGACGATCCGCGCCGAGGTGCGGCCGATCGTGATCATCACCTCCAACAACGAGAAGGAACTGCCGGACGCCTTCCTGCGCCGTTGCTTCTTCCACTACATCCGCTTCCCCGACGCCGACACCATGCAGGAGATCGTCGACGTCCACTTCCCGGGGATCAAGGGCAAGCTGGTCGCCGAGGCGCTGCGGATCTTCTACGACATGCGCAAGGTGCCGGGCCTGAAGAAGAAGCCGTCCACCTCCGAGCTGCTGGACTGGCTGAAGCTGCTGATGGTCGAGGATATCAGCGCCGAGTCCCTGGCCGAGAAGGACCCGACCAAGCTGATCCCGCCGCTGCACGGCGCCCTGCTGAAGAACGAGCAGGACGTGCACCTGTTCGAACGCCTGGCCTTCCTGGCCCGGCGCGAGGGCGCGGCGCGGCCGGGACAGCAATAGGCGGAGCGGCCGTCGCCGTTACGGCGAATTCACTCGCCAATGGGGGTCGCTCCGGTCAGTTTTCTGCGACGAACGGACGGAGCCCCTTGCCCATGCGCCCGCTACTCCTTCTCGCCGCCTCGGCCCTGGCCCTGACGGCGGCCGCCTGCGGGCCGAAGACGCCGGTCGCGCGCGCCGCGCTGGATTGCCCGGCCAATGAGGGCGACCTAACCCGCACGGCGATCGCCCCCGACCGCAAGACCTGCACCTACACCAACGGCGCCGGCGCCGAGGTGACCCTGCAACTGGTCTCGGTGAGCGGCGGCGTGGACCAGACCCTCTCGAACATCGAGACCAACCTGCTGGCCAACCGCACGCCGCCTGCGCCCGATTCCGACAAGGCCGACTCCGGCAAGGCCGACTCCGGCAAAGACGCCAAAGACAAGACCAAGCCCGCCAAGGAGTCCGGAAAGGCCGCGGACAAGGCTCCCGTCACCGCTGCCGACAAGGCGGCGAAGGAAGCCGCCACCGACGCCACGGAAGGCGTTCAGGTCGAGATGTCCAAGGACGGCAAGGGCACGGTCGTCACCCACAGTCATGACGGCGCCACCCGGGTGAACCTGCCCGGCATCCACATCACCGCCAACGACAATGACGACAGCGCCCACGTCCAGGTCGGCCCGATCGAGTTCAACGCCGGCGGCGACACCCAGACCCTCCGCCTGCGCCGCGACGTGCGCCTGCGCGGCGAGGCCCTGAACCCCCAACGCCGCGGCCTGCGGGCCACATTCATCTACACCGGCAAAGACCTGCCCGAAGGCTACCGGTTCGTGGGCTACGAAGCCGGCGGCCCCAAGGCCGGTCCGCTGACCATCGCGGTGGTCAAATCCAGATCCGACAGCCCCAACGGCGACGAACTCTACCCAGGCGTAAAGAAGCTGGTCCGGCTGAACGGCGGGGTGTGAGCTGAGCTCTCCTTCCTCTCCCGGGTTCCGCGGGAGAGGAATGAAGGGAGTCGCCCTAAGCCGCCCGGACCTCCACCACCTTGTACGTCAGCGGGCGGCCGTCCTCGTCGGTGACGGTGACGTATTCGCCGACCGCGAAGATGTGCTGGCCCAGGCGGTGGACAGGTTCGTCGTCGGCGGTGTCCTCGTCGTCGTAGTCGAAGAACCAGCGCTTTCCCTTGCGCGCCAACCGGCCATCGACGGGGTCCTCGTCGGGCGCGAAGCGGCGCACCGTGCAGGCGTCGCGGGCCTTGCCATAGGCCGCCTCGTCCAGGTGGCCGTCGGCCGTCAGCGGCGCGGTCAGCGCATAACCTCGATGGTCGTCGCCTCCGGCGAATTCCGTCCCCGGATTGCGGGCAAGCCGCATCACGATGCGCGACAACGACATGAGGTCACCTCCTGGCACTCAGATAATCACTGTTAGTGGGATAGAAACAGGGACGGACCGTCCGCGTTCAAAAGTGTGCGCGTCGTGCCGCCGAAGATAAACTCCTGCAGCCGCGGGTGGCCAAAGGCGCCGGCCACCAGGATATCCGCCTTCGCCGCCGCCGCCGCGTGCAGGATGGCCGGCGCGGCGTCGCCGCCGTCCTTCAGCAGTTCGACCGAGGCCTTCACCCCGCGGGCCGCATAATAGGCCTGCAGCCGCGCGGGATCGAAGGCGCGCGAGCTGGCCTTGGGCGCGCCGATGATCACCACGGCGCTGGCCTTCTCCAGCAGCGGCATAGCCAGCCGCGCGGCGCGCGAGGCCTCCTTGCCGCCGTCCCAGGCCACGGCCGCCACGCCACCGACCTTGAGGCCCTCGCGGGCGATCAGCACCGGGCGCTGCTCGTCGGCCACCATCTGCTGGAAGGCCTCGGCCAGGGGGCCACGGCCCCGCGACGGATCGGGCAGGAACACCACCACGTCCGACAGCCGGCTCTCCGCCGACAGGCCCGCCCAGACCGGGGTCTGCAGGGCTACGAACTGCATCTTGGCATAGCCGCAGCCCGCGGCGGCCTTGCGCGCGCTGGTCTCCCCCGCGGCGGTGGCTTCCTTGAGCGACTCCAGCGCCGTAGTCTGCACGCCGCCCAGGAACCCCTCGCCCATCCAGGGCATGACGTCGGCGACATCGGCCGGGGTGTAGACACAGGCCAGCTCAGCGCCGAAAGGGGCGGCGAGCATCGCCCCGGCCGCGGCGGCGGCGGCGTCTCCGTGTCCGCCCGACAGCGGCGCCAGAATGCGAGCCCAACTCATGCATGCCTCCTCTTCCCCACGCTCTATGACGCGGCGCCGAGCGACCTGGATTGATCTTTGTCAGGTCCTGGGTCAGGTCTCGACCTCGACTGTGGAAGGAATGCGTGGGTGAGGAAAGGGCTGCGTCGCACGAACCCGTCGCCCCGCGCCTGGCAGCGGATGCTGTCCGGCCGCCGCCTGGACCTGCTCGACCCCTCGCCGATGGACATCGAGATCGAGGACATCGCCCACGGCCTGGCCCGCGTGGCCCGTTGGAACGGCCAGACGATCGGCGAACACGCCTTCTCGGTCGCCCAGCATTCGGTGGTGGTCGAGGAGATCGTCGCCCACATCCAGCCCGACGTGGAACCGCGCTGGCGGCTGGCGGCGTTGCTGCACGACGCCTCGGAATATGTGATCGGCGACATGATCAGCCCGTTCAAGGCGGCGCTGGGCTATGACTACAAGCTGTTCGAGGAGCGGCTGGAAAACGCCATCCACGTGCGCTTCGGCCTGCCGGCCAAGACGCCGACGGCGATCAAGACGCTGATCAAACGGGCCGACCGCGCCTGCGCCTTCTTCGAGGCCACGCAACTTGCGGGCTTCGAGCCCGCGGAGTCGCTGGAGATCTTCGGCGCGCCGCCGGCCGGATACACGCTGACCATCCGGCCCCAGGCCCCGTTCGACGCCCAGGCCCACTACCTGCGCCGCTTCGAGCTGCTGTCCGAGGCCGCCGGCTACGTCAGGCACGACCAGGCGTTCGACACCGAATGACCGGCGCCCCATGACCAGCCCGCCATGACCAGCCCCCTCGTCATTGGCCTGTCGGCGGTGGTGGTCGCCATCAAGGACGGCGAGGCGGTGGCCCTGACGGTGCGCCAGAAGGGGCCCGGCAGCGGCCCCACCGGCCTGCCGTTCGGCCCGTTCGACCCGGGCGGCCATCGCACCTTCGAACTGGCGCTGCGGGCCTTCGTGACCGAGCAGACCCGGTTCGACCTCGGCTATGTGGAACAGCTCTACACCTTCGGCGACAAGGGCCGCGATGCGCCCCTGGCCGACCTGGGCCACGGCGACGGCGCGGCGCGGGTGATCTCGGTCGGCTACCTGGCTCTGGCCCCGGCGGCGGTGGACACCCACTTCGCCGGCAGCGAGTGGCGGCCCTGGTCGCGGATCTTTCCCTGGGAGGACTGGCGCGCCGGGCGGCCGATCGCGTTGGCGCCGATCGAGACGGCGCTGCGGGCCTGGGGCGGCGCCGACGCCCAGCGGCTGGCCCGCGCGCGGCTGCTGTTCGCGCTCGATGGCGCACCCTGGAACGAGGAGCGGGTGCTGGAGCGCTATGAGCTGCTCTACGAGGCCGGCCTGGTGCAGGAAGCCGGCCGCGACCGCGAGGAGGCCGCGCCCGCCCGCCC
Organism: Phenylobacterium sp.; assembly: GCF_025351295.1. Lineage (GTDB taxonomy): Bacteria > Pseudomonadota > Alphaproteobacteria > Caulobacterales > Caulobacteraceae > Phenylobacterium. Next base: position 7,484 of record NZ_JANXWD010000006.1, on the reverse strand, counting down.
CGACGCCCTGGTGGCGGCCCTGGGCGAGGCGATGATCTCCGACCACCGCAGGATTCTAGCCACCGCCCTGGGCCGCCTGCGCGGCAAGCTGAAGTACCGCCCGGTGGTGTTCGAGTTGATGCCCGACGCCTTCACCCTCTCGGCCCTGCAGCGCACCGTCGAGGCCATCGCCGGCGTGCCGCTGCACAAGCAGAACTTCCGCCGCGCCCTGGAGCGGGCCGAACTGGTCGAGGGCCTGGGCCAGCTCGACGCCGAGACCGGCGGCCGCCCCGCCGAGCTGTTCCGCTTCCGCCGCGAGATCCTCGGCGCCCGGCCGGTTTCGGGGCTGAGTCTGCCGCTGTTGCGGGATTAACACCTCCTCTCCCCCGCGCAGCGAGAGGGAGAGGGTAGGGAGAGGGCCGGCGCAGGAGGCTGCGGCAGCGCTCCCGGTCCAGCGAGGATCGGCGCCGCTCGTGGATCATGGCTGGGCCCGGAGCAGAGGCGGAAAGACGGCGCCGGCCCTCTCCCTACCCTCTCCCTCTCGGCTTCGCCGGGGGAGAGGAGGGTCTAGGCCTCTTCGGTTTGTGGCGTGAGAACGGTGGGGCGGGCGTGGCCCGATACCCGGACGCTCGCTCTCTGTTTGAGGCTGGCGCTGGTGTCGCGGCTGCCGTCGGGGCTCCAGCCGGGCGGGCCGAAAACCCAGCCGAGCACATGGCGGGGCGCACGGGCGATATCCGCCGCGATGCCGATCCACTCGTGGAACGCCACCCGCAGCAGGTTGAAGGTGGCCAGGTTGTGGACGAGGCCGTAGCGGCAGGGCTCGGCATCCAGCTCCGGCTGGAAGGTGCCGAACAGCCGGTCCCAGACGATCAGGATGCCGGCGTAGTTGCGGTCAAGGTAGATGGCGTTGCGGGCATGGTGCACCCGGTGATGCGAGGGCGTGTTGAACACCGCCTCGAACCAGCGCGGCAACTTTTTTATCGCCTCGGTGTGGATCCAGTACTGGTAGACGAGACTGATCCCCTTCTGGATGGCGATCATCGCCGGCGGGAAGCCGAAGAAGGCCAGGGGCAGCCACAGCGCCCAGGTCCCGGCCACGCCCCCGGTCCAGGTCTGCCGCAGCGCCGTCGACAGGTTGTAGTGCTGGGAGCTGTGGTGGTTGACGTGCGCCGCCCACCAGACCCGCCGCTCGTGGCTCAGCCGGTGGAACGCGTAATAGGTCAGGTCCTCCAGCAGGAAGATCGCCGCCCAAGCCCAGATCGCGGTCATCGGGATCGTGAAGATGCGGTGCTGCCAGACCCAGATCGTGGCGGCGAACACCAGGCCGGCGGTCAGCGCCCCAGCCACGCTGGAGCCCAGGCCCATGAACAGCGACACCGCGGTGTCATTGGTCTCGTAGCGCGCGTCGGCCATGCGGACGCGGGCCAGCACGATCTCCAGGATGACGGTGACGATGAAGAAGGGGGTGGCCAGGGTGACCGGGTCGAAGGCCGGCGTGATCATGCGGCGAGGTCGCCCTTGAGGTTTTCCGGCGGCCACGACGGGAGAGAGATGATCGCCGTCGGCGCGGCCGCGTCGCCCAGGTTCACCCGCAGGCGGCCGTCCTTGAAGGTCGCCGCCACGGCCTGGGGCCACGGGATCTGGCGGCAGGCGAAGCCGTCGCCGACCCGGCAGATCACCAGCGCCAGGCCGCCGGACTTGGCCATGGCGCCGCAGCCGTCGGCGGCGATCCAGATCGCGTCCACCTTGCGGCCAGGGAACTCCTGCTCCAGCAGCGCCCGGGCCTTGGGCTCGTCCAGCGGCCCCGCTGGCCGCGAGATCTTCGCCCAGGCCGCGATGCCGACCAGCACGCCCACCGCGGCCGTCGACAGGGCCAGCTGAACGAAAAAGGCCCCGTTCATGGCGGTGCTCCCGTGTCTTAGGCCGCGAACGTGGGCGCGGGCGGTTCGGGGGTCAAGGAAAAGGCCCCTCCTGCGACGGAGAGGCCTTCCTTCAAGCGCAGGCGCCCGGACGGGATCGGAGGCGTCCCTGCGCCTGAAGCCCGGTAAGACTAGAACTTGCGGACGTAGCCCACGGTCCAGACGTCGGCGTGGCCCGCGTCGTGGTTGAACTCCTGGCGGGTGTAGTCGGCGCGCAGGCCATTGGCCGCGTCGAACATGTGCTGGGCGCCGACGCCGAAGTTCCAGGATTCTGCGGAGTCGGCATCGGAGATCCCGGCCACGCTGGTCTTCAGGCGGGTCGTGCCATAGCCGATCCGGGCCAGCAGGTCGGTGTTGGGCATCACCGGCAGGAAGCCCACGACATAGCCCGCGAACTCGTGGCGCAGCCTGGTGGTCACGTCGACGCCGGCGATGGTGTCGGTGTCGCTCTTGATGCCGGTGGCCGCCTCGCCCTCGACACCGATGTAGGGGGTGAAGCGATAGCCCAGGCGGCCCTGGATCACGTCCAGGTTCGCCTGCCGCCCGTCGGCGTAGCCGAGGTTGAGGTTGCCGTAGACGCCGGTGTCGACCGCGGCGGCGGCCGTCGGCTGGCCCTGGGCGGCGGCGGGGACGATGGCGGCGATGGCGGCCAGCGAGGCCGCGGCGATGAGAGCTTTTTTCATTTTTGGGGAGAACTCCGTACTCGTTCTGAACAGCCCGCCCAGGCCCTGGAGATCGGCGTCAAACGCGGCCGGCCGCGGACGGTTGTTGGGCCAAGCTTTGTTCAATGCGTGTCAGTTGCCCGCCGGCCACAGGCGGCGGAATCCCGCCGTCTGCAACACGCCGGACCCAATGTGGACGTGTTGTGCAAGACCGCCTGATCTCGACCGCCCGCGTGCTATCAAGTCGCCTTCGCCTGAGGACTGAGCCTTGCCTGACGCCGTGATCGCCGCCACCGGCCTCTACACCCCGCCGAACAGCCTCTCGAACGCCGAACTGGTCGAGGCCTTCAACGCCTATGCGGCGGACTTCAACGCCGCCCACGCCGACGCCATCGCGGCCGGCGAGGTGGCGGCCCTGATCCCCTCCTCAGCCGAGTTCATCGAGAAGGCCTCGGGGATCAAGTCGCGGTTCGTGGTCGACAAGACCGGCCTGGTCGACCCGGCGCGCATGGCGCCCAACATCGCCGAACGCTCGAACGACGAGATCTCGGTGCTGGCCGAGATGGCCGTTGCGGCGGCCAAGCAGGCGATCGAACGCTGGGGCAAGCCCGCCAGCCGGATCGACGCGGTGATCTGCGCGGCCTCCAACATGCAGCGCGCCTATCCGGCCATGGCCATCGAGGTGCAGCAGGCGCTGGGCATCGGCGGCTTCGCCTTCGACATGAACGTGGCCTGCTCGTCGGCCACCTTCGGGATCAAGACGGCGGCGGACTTCGTGAACGCCGGATCGGCGCGGGCCGTGCTGATGGTCAATCCCGAGATCTGCTCCGGCCACCTGAACTTCCGCGACCGCGACAGCCACTTCATCTTCGGCGACGTGGCGACTGCCGTGATCGTCGAGCGGACGCAGGACGCCGACGACGACGGCTGGGACATCCTCGGCACGCGGCTGAAGACCCAGTTCTCCAACAACATCCGCAACAACTTCGGCTTCCTCAATCGGGCCGCGCCGGAGGGCGAAGGCGCGGTCGACAAGCTGTTCGTGCAGGAGGGCCGCAAGGTGTTCCGCGAGGTGGTGCCGATGGTCTCCGAGATGATCGTCGAGCATGCCGGCGACCTGGGCATCGACCCCCACGGCCTGAAGCGGCTGTGGCTGCACCAGGCCAACATCAACATGAACGTCATGATCGGCAAGCGCGTGCTCGGCCGCGAGCCGGCGCCGGGCGAGAACGTGATCATCCTGGACGAATACGCCAACACCTCGTCGGCCGGCTCGATCATCGCCTTCCACAAGGCCAACGACGACTTCGTGGCTGGCGAGACCGGGCTGATCTGCTCGTTCGGCGCGGGCTATTCGGCGGGGACGGTGTTCGTGCGGAAAAGATAGTTCCGCTCATCCCTGCGAAGGCCGGGACCCAGATGGAATGACTCCGAGGCAGGCTCGATCAGCGCCACGCCGATCCAGCAGGTTCAGCGCTATTCGATCTGGGTCCCGGCCTTCGCCGGGATGAGCGGCTTCGGATGCGCCGCTTTCCAGTCCATGGCCTTGCGCACCCGGCTGCCGACCGACGGGTGATCGTAGAACAGGAATTCCTCCAGCTTCGACGGCGTTGCGGCGCGGTATTCGATGGTCTTCACCAGGGCCGTGGCTAGGCCATCGGGCTCGTTCACGTGGACCAGGGAAAAGGTGTCGGCCTCGGACTCGCCAATGCGGGTGATGGCGTTGAGCAGCGGGGTCGCCAGCAGGCCCATCACCGTGATCATGATCAGGATCACCGGATAGCCGGCCGGATCCTCGAGGCCGCCCACCCCCTTGGCGCCGGTCCAGCGTAGGACCGTCGGATAGAGCCGGGCTATCAGGAAAAACCCGACGAAGGCCAGCAGGGCCAGCTCGCCGGCCGCGCGCAGGGCGTGGCCCTCGACGTAGTGGCCCATCTCATGGCCGACGACGCCTTTCACCTCGGCCAGGTCGGCGTCGCGCTTGAACATCACGTCGCTCATGGCGATCCGGGCGGTGCCGAACAGGCCGGAGACGTTGGCGGTGTAGCGGTTGGACTGCCTGGAGCCGTCGTAGATGTAGATCTTGTCGGACGGCACGCCATTGGCCTTGGCCATGGCCACGATGGCGTCGCGGACCGGCCCGGGCGGCGCCGGCTTGTAGCTGTTGAACAAGGGGTCGACGACCACCGGCGAGATCACCAGCACGAAGACCGCGAACACCCCCACCACCCCGCCGCTCCACAGCCACCAGGTGCGCGGCGCGCGGCGGATCAGCAGGTACACCAGCTCCATCAGCACCAGGAGGCCGACGGTCACGATGGGCAGGGAGAGCAACTGTTCGCCGAACCACCCGCCCAGCGGCTGGCTGGTCAGGCCATACTGGGTCTCGCGCCACCAGCCGCTGTAGACGCTCCACGGCAGGCCGAGCCCGAAGTCCATCGCCGCATAGACCAGGACCACCGCCGCCACCGCCAGCTTCGGCCGGCTGCGGGTCCGCTCCACCCAGCCGCGCACTCGGGGCAGCACGCCGGTGCGCAGGATCATCCAGGCCACCGCCACGCCGGCTAGGGCCCCCCACAGCAGCAGCCAGTGGCCACCTTGGGTATAGGCTTGGGCCCTGGCGTGCTGGGCCGGCGTCAGCGCCGCCAGATACGCCGCCGTCGCGGCAGCCGGATCGAATCGCTGGACCATGTTCGTGCGTCTCCCCTTTGCGGGAGAAGGCCAGACACGGCCCCCGTTGTCACGTTAGGGTCTGGTAAGACAGGAGGGTCCGAAATGAAGCGTCGCCTGGCCGCCCTGACGCTGGCCGCCGCCCTGCTCGCTACCGCCGCGACGGCGGCGCCCGCCTATGATCTGATCATCCGCGGCGGCCGGATCTACGACGGCTCCGGCGGCGCCCCGGTCCGCGGCGACGTGGCGATCAAGGGCGAGCGGATCGTCTATGTGGGCCCGCATGCGCCCGGCGCCGCGCGCAAGACCGTCGACGCCAACGGCAAGGCGGTCGCGCCGGGCTTTATCAACATGCTGTCCTGGTCCAACGACAGCCTGATGGTCGACGGCCGCGGCCTGTCGGAGCTGAAGCAGGGGATCACGCTCGAAGTCATGGGCGAAGGCGACTCGATGGGCCCGCTGACGCCGAGGATGAAGGCGCTGGCGGTCCAGCGCATGGGCGACATCAAATATCCGATCGGCTGGACCAGTCTGGACGAGTATCTGCGCGGCCTGCAGGCCAGGGGCGTCTCGATGAACGTCGCCTCCTTCGTGGGGGCGGCGACGGTGCGGATCGCGGTGCTGGGCGAGGACGACGTCGATCCCACGCCGGGCCAGCTTCGGGCGATGCGGGCGCTGGTGGTGACGACGATGGAAGACGGCGCCATGGGCGTCGGCTCCTCGATCATCTATGCGCCCGGCAGCTATGCCGAGACCGACGAGTTGACCGCCCTTGTCACCGAGGCCGGCCGCTGCGGCGGCTTCTACATCAGCCACATGCGCTCGGAGGGCGACCGGCTGATCGAGGCCATCGACGAGCTGATCGCCATCTCGAAGCGCTCCGGCGCTCCGGCCGAGATCTACCACCTGAAGGCGGCCGGACGCGCCAACTGGGGCAAGCTGGACACCGCCCTGGCCCATATCGAGGCCGCCCGCGCCGCCGGCCAGCGGATCACCGCGGACATGTACACCTATCCGGCCGGCTCGACCGGCCTGGACGCGGCCATGCCCACCTGGGTGCAGGCCGGCGGCGTGGAAACCTGGATCGGCCGGCTGAAAGACCCCGCCACCCGCGCCAGGGTGATCGGCGAGATGCGCGACGACCGCGCCGGCTTCGAGAACCTGATGCATCATGCCGGGGCGGAGGGCACGCTGCTGGTCGGCTTCAGGAACCCCAAGCTCAAGCCCCTGACCGGCAAGACCCTGGCGCAGGTGGCCAAGGCGCGCGGCGAGAGCCCCGAGGACACCGCCATCGACCTGGTCATCGAGGACGGCAGCCGGGTGCAGGTGGTCTATTTCCTGATGTCGGACGAGAACGTCGCCCGCGAGACCGCCCTGCCCTGGATGAGCTTCGGTTCCGACGCCGAGGGCCAGGCGCCGGAGGGGCCGTTCCTGCTCTCGTCGACCCACCCCCGCGCCTACGGAAACGTCGCCCGCCTGCTGGCGAAATACGTCCGCGACGAGCAGCGTCTCACGCTCGCCGAGGCCGTGCGCAAGCTCTCCGCCCTCCCCGCCCACAACCTGGGCCTGCACGATCGCGGGATGCTGCAGGCGGGCGACTATGCCGACGTGGTGGTCTTCGACCCCGCCACCGTCCAGGACCACGCCACCTTCGAGAAACCCCAGCAGTTCGCCACCGGCGTCAGCGAGGTGGTGGTCAACGGTCAGTTGGCGCTGGAGTACGGGGAAGCCACGACAGCGCGGCCCGGTCAGGTGGTGCGGGGCCGTGGGTGGACGGGCTGGAAGGACGGCGGGTGCCGGAAAAGCGCGGGGAATTGGAGCTGGTAGGCGCAGCTGACGGCCTGCGGTCGGCGAAGCGGTTCAGCGAATCTCATCCGGAGCGGCACGGACCTTCCTAGGTCGTAGGGACGATTTAGGATTCCCCTGAATCGCGAGTGGTGATTCAAGACTACCTTTGGGAGGCGGTCTTGGAAGGCGAGGTTCTTAGGGACGACCAGTGGGAGCGGATCAAGCCGTTTGTGCCGGGGGGCCGCAAGGGCAAGCGGGGACCGCGCAGCGACGGTCGGCTGTTCATCGACGCGTTATTGTGGATGGCGCGCTCAGGCGGTCGGTGGCGGGATCTGCCAGAGCGCTTCGGGCCGTTCGAGCGGGCGAAGAAGCGCTACTACCGCTGGATCGAGAGGGGCGTGCTGGCCAAGGTCTTCGAGGCGGTAGCGGCCGAGGCGGACTTGGAATGGGTGATGCTGGACGCCAC
>NZ_JANXWD010000165.1 GCF_025351295.1 Phenylobacterium sp. | reverse complement strand
TGGCGCGCGCAGCTCGCCCACGGCGGGCGTGAGCGGCAGGTCGATGACGCAGACGACGCCGCCCTCGGCGAAGTTGCGGTCGACCTTGGCATCCCATTCAAAGGTCATCGCGCGCTCGATCAAGGTCGTGCCAAAGCCCCGTCGCGCCGGAGGTCCAGAGACGCGAGGACCGCCGGATTCCGCCCAGCGCAACTGCACCCTGGGCTCGCGCCCCGCCGTCACCGTCCAGGTGATGGCCAACTGGCCCTTCGCGTCGGACAAGGCGCCGTATTTGGCCGCGTTGCTCGCCAGCTCGTGGATCGCCATGGCGAACGAAAGCCCGGCCTTAGGCGTGAGTACGAGGTTAGGGCCATCAACGTGGATTTCCCGTCCCTGGTACGGCTCCATCTCCGTATCGATAAGGTCGCGAAGCGCGCCGGCGCCGACGCCGCCTTCGTTGGTAAGCAGGCTGTGGGCGCGCGCGATCGCGGTGATGCGACCCTTGATCGTCTCGGCAAAGGCCTCAGGCGAGAGATCGGACTTCAAGGTCTGGGCCACGACCGAGGAGACAATGGCCAGGATGTTCTTCACCCGGTGATCGAGCTCGCCCAGCAGCAGGCTGGCCTGCTCTTCGGCGCGCTTGCGCTTTTCGATCTCCAGCGTCACCGAGATGACGCGCGCGGCGGCCACATCGGCTTCGGCAAGCATCGAGACGCTGTCATGCACCCAGGTGGCTGCGCCATCCGCTTGCAGGAGGCGGTATTCGATCTGGAACGGCTCGCCGTCGCTGGCTGCCTTGTCGAAACGCGCGATGACGGCGTCGACGTCTTCGGGATGGATCAGCTCGCGCCGGCCCAGCCGCTTCAGCTCTTCCGCGGACCGGTTGGCCATGGTCTGGAATGCGGTGTTGGTCATCAGGAACCGGCCCGCGACGTCCGTCTCAGTGATACCTACCGCGGCCTGATCGACGATCGCGGTGAAGCGGCGCTCGCTGATGCGCTGGGCTGCCTCGGCTTTCTTGCGTTCGGTCACGTCGACAAAAGTCACGACGAGGCCGTCGATAACCCGCTCGACGGTCAGGTAGGGCCGGATGCGCATCACGAACGAAAAGCCCCGGTCCTGCAGGGTCAGCTCGCGTTCCACGACGGAGAGATCGCGCAACACCTTGGCCGCGTCGCGCCGCAAGTCATCGTAGGCCAGCAGGCTGACGATGTCCGTCAGCGGCCGGCCCCGGTCACCGTCCCGCAGGCTGAAGATGTCCGCCATGCCGGGGGTGAAGTTCTTGATGCACAGATCCTCATCCAGGAAAATGGTCGCGATCTGGGTGCTGTTCAGCAGGTTCTGAAGATCGCTGTTCAGGTTGGAAAGCAGGTCGTTCTTCGCCATCATCTCGGCGTTGACCGTCTGCAGCTCCTCATTGATCGACTGCATCTCCTCCTTGGAGGTCTGCAGCTCTTCGTTGGTCGATTGGAGCTCCTCGTTGACCGACTGGTGCTCCTCCGACGCCGACTTCATCTCCTCGTTGGCGGTCTCAAGGTCGCCGATCGTCGCCTGAAGCTGGCCGCTCACCGTTCGCAATTCCTGCTCGGCGGCCAGGGTTTCCGGGCTCCGCGCGCTGCCGTCCGGCGCCTGCGCCGGCTCCGGCGTGGTCACGCGCACCTCGTGGAAGGCGACGACGAACAGGCCGTCGTCGACGGTGTCGCGCACCGGCTCGACAATGACGCTCAGCACGCGCTGCCGGCCCTCGATCAGCACGGACACATTATCGACCACCGCGCCTTCGCCGGTCTTCGTCACGGACTGCAACGCCGTGCGCACGACGACCCGCAGGCTCTTCCTGAGGTTGGACAGCAGGCTGAGGCTCGCCACCCCTGCCGCTGGCTCCAGGTAGCGTGAGGCTTCCCCGCCCGAATAGCGGACGATGTTGCTCTGGCGATCGACGACGAGGAACACAGGCGAGTATTTGGCCAGGGCGGTACGCACGGCGCGCTCGATGCGGTCACTGACGCCCCGGCCAGGTTCTCCGGCAGGCCGGTTCAGGCCCGGGAGCGTCTGGACGGGCATCGGCATGGCCGGGAACGCCGCATCCCCCTCCCGCCGCTGGAAGAGGTGGGCGGCCTTGTCCTCGACCTTGAACAGCTTCTCGTGTCGGCTCACGCCCTCCGAGGATCCGAGGAAGAGCAGACCGTTCGGCTTCAGCGCGTAGTGGAAGGTGCGCAGCACGCGATCCTGCAGGTCGCCATCCATGTAGATCAGCAGGTTGCGGCACGAGATCAGGTCCAGCTTGGAGAAGGGCGGGTCCTTGGTGACGTTGTGGACCGAGAAGATGCACATCCCGCGGATTTGCCGGTTGGGGATGTAGGCGCCGTCCTCCTCGTAGAACCAGCGCTTGAGGCGCTCGGGAGACACGCCCGTGGTGCGCTGGTAGCGCGCCGCCCTGGCGACCTCGATCGCCCGGTCGTCGACATCCGTGCCGAAGATCTGCACGTCGAGGTTCGCGCCCCGCGCATCGATCAGCTCACGGATGGCGATAGCGAGGCTGTAAACCTCTTCGCCCGTCGAACAGGCCGCCGCCCATACCCGTAGGGAGGCAGGCTCCGCGCCGCGTTCGAGCCCGCCGCGTTCGAGAACGGCGTCGATCGCGGTCGACAGGCCTTCGAAGGCCTCGGCGTCGCGGAAGAACCCAGTGACGCCGATGAGCAGGTCGCGGAAGAGGGCCTCCGGCTCAGCGGGGTCTTCCCGCAGGTGTTTGATATAGGCCGGGACCGTGTCGGCCTGCAGGACCTGCATGCGGCGTTGGATGCGGCGGGTGATCGTCTTGATCTTGTATTTCGAGAAGTCATGACCCGTTTTCGCGCGCAGCACCGACAGGACGGTCGCCAGGTGCTCCGCCGCGTCGATCCGCGTGCCGTCCTCATCCTTGCGGTCGGCTACCACCGCCAGGTGATCGCGGTACTCGATCAGCTTCGCCGGCATTTCCTCCACGGGCAGCACGTAATCGACCTGACCGGTCTCGGTCGCGGACTGCGGCATTCCCGGCATGGCGTGGTGGTCGAACTCGGCCTGGGCGATGGTCAGGCCGCCGCCTTCCTTCACGGCCGCCAGGCCGGCCGACCCATCGCTGCCCACCCCCGACAGGACGATGGCGACGGCGTTGTCGCCCTGGTCCTGCGCCAGAGAGGTGAAGAAGCTGTCGATCGGGCGGCGGCTGGATCGCGGCGGTGCGGGTTTGACGATGACGAGGCGGCTGTCCTTGATGGTCAAGGTGGCGTCGGGGGGGATGACATGAACCCGGTTCGGCTCAAGGTTCATGCCGTTCTTGGCCTCGACCACGGGGATTGGCGCGTCCCGGTCGAGCAGTTCCGTCAGCATGCTCTCGTGATCAGGCGACAGGTGCTGAACCAGCACGAAGGCCATTCCACTGTCGGGCGACAGATGCGCGAAGAAGGCCTTGAAGGCGTCGAAGCCGCCCGCGGAGGCGCCGATACCAACAATCAGGTTAGGCGGAGCGGTCTTTTGCTGTTTCCGGTTCATCGACAACTCAACCTCAACGCTCGACTACGATCCATAGGCCGAACCGGCCACGGAGTCTCATTTGCGATGGGGGAACGAACCGAGCGAGTTGAGGCGAAGTTGGGCTAGAAAAGCCCTACGAACAAGCGGGGACGCAGAAATGGCCACGCGCGCTCAAGAGGGGACGTTCCCGACGTCAGCCAAGGACCCGCGCGGGCCATCATTTCCGACAATGCCTATTGCCCGCCGACCTGCTTGTCGGCCGTGGCGGATAACTGGTTCTGGCGCACCTTAGACGCCGGCTCCGAGCATCGAGCCGACGCCATAGAGCATCAGCTGGGCGGTCCCGATGGTGCGCAGGAGAGCGGCAAGGGATCCGGCGATCGTACGCCACGGCCAAGGTCGGGAGCTGTCGGAGACGGGTTCAGGCCGGGGCATGGGTTCCTCCTGAGCTCGGGACGCGCCCGGGGTCGGTGCGGTCGGCGGCTGCGCCGGCCGCACTTGTCCTGGTGCTACTTGGTCGCCTTGTGCACGGCGTCGATCACCTTGCCAGCGGCTTCCTTCGCCGAGCCCACGATCTTGTCGGCGACGCCCTCGGCCTGCATCTGCTCGTTGCCGATCGCCTTGCCGACCGCCTGCTTGACGGCGCCCACGCCCTGCTGGGTCACGCCTTCGATACGTTCTTTGCTCACAGCCATTCTCCACCTGAGACTGCGGCCACCGGGAATGCCACGGCCGCTGCGCGGCCAATTGGGGCAGGCACATTAGAGGTAGCCCCGGGCTGAGCCTTTGGTTGCATCTGCAGGGTGCTGGGCCGCCGCTTGTCTGTGTCGGGGAGGGGTCAGAAGGTCACCCATCGAACCGCAAGCAAGCCGAACCCCAGCGCCACCAAGGGTCCGAACACCTGCAGCGTGTGACGCGTCAGCCGCTCGGGAAGGAAGGTGTCGGAGATGCCTGACGCGCCTGCGTCGTACCGAGCGACGACCGCGGTAAGCGGGCACCTCATGCCGCTGGCGGCGAAGACCACGCTCTCAGCGCCGATCAGGCCCGTCGCCACCCAAAGCCATACGCCGTGGGCGCCCGTCGCACCGGCGTAGAGGACGACGAAGGTCGCGAACGCCATCACGAGGTAGATCGCCGTGTGCAACCCCCGCACCAGCGTGAGGCGTTGGCGCGCGGTCATGGCGCCGTTTCCCGACCCGTCGTCCACGCCGTCAGGTCACCCCGCCAATAAATGAATTCGGTCCCGTCGATGACCCATGCGACCTCGCCCTGGGTCGGCAGCAGGCGCCCCGAGATCCGCTGGTAGTGACTGAACCGCCCCTGCCAGGGCATGGGCCGGATGCGACCCTTGTCCAGGTAGCCCCGCGACGGCGCGCTCATGCTTTTCGGCAGGCCGTCCTTGTCCAGGATGAAGGTGATCGCCGCCGGGCCCTGCGCTACCCGAAGGGTCGTCGGGGTGACGACGGTCCAGGCCAGGTCGTGGTTCAGGAGGATGGCGTCGGGGTTCCAGGGCAACTCGGCGAGGTAGCGCAAGGCCTCGCCCTGAGCCATCTCGGGGCCGCCCACCTGATGGGCGAAGCTCAGGGCGCCTAGCGCCTTCACCTCCAGTCCGCCCACACCAGCCACATAGTAGTCGGCGGCCGTCACCAGGCGGCCTGGCCCCATCCGAGCGCGCCAGAGATAGCCGATGCGGCTGGGCGAGGCCGTCTGGCGCGCCTCGAACGCCATGGGACGTGCGCCGGGCGCCGACCACATTTGGCCCCTCTGCCGAAGGGTGACCACTCCGCGGCTTGACTGAGCGCCCAGGCGCTGTGCGAGCGCCAGCACTTCCGGCGGCAGGTCGGACCGCGCTTGCGGGTCGCCCGAGCCCTCGCCGACATGGCGCTCCAGCATGCGCAGGTGCGCGTCGAAGCACGCGGCCTGGACCGCGACCGCGACGCTCGCCCCGATCGCCAGGACAGCGGCGACACCCGCCGCAGCCGGCCAGGACGGCGTCACGAAGGCCCTTGTTGCGGGTGGATGTAGGCCACCAGGGCGGACATCTGGTCTCGGCTGAGCGCCGTGGTCGGCATCTGGTAGTGGCCGACGTCGTTGATGGCCTCGAGTTCCCAAGTGAGACCATTGCGCGTGTAGCGTTTGGCGATCTCAGGGAAGGGGGTCGCCCGCGATACGGGACTTGCTGCGCCGCCGGCGATCGTGTGGCACCCCGCACACTTCGCCGTGGCAAGCCCCTCACCGCGATGCGCCGCTGCGGCCTTGGCGAGCCCCAACTCCTCGCCGACCGAGGCGCAACCGGCCATGGCCAGCGCCGCGGCGGCGACGACGCCGAGGGCCTTACGCATGGGGCCGGATCTCGGCCGCGTGCAGGGGATAGGGCGCAATCGCGGCGGGGTCGGTCGGCGCGCCCGCCAGCGCGCTTGCGAAACCATGGTTGACGTCGCGGTGGTGTGCCTCGTCGGCCTGCACCACGAGGATCACGTCGCGCAGCGTCGCCTCCGGCGGAAGCTTCCAGTAGTCCATGGCGATCGGCGGCGCGGGCACGTTGGGCGAACGGCCCTCATCGATCTCCTTGAGGTACATCGCATAGCTGATCACTGCCTCCTCTTCGAAGTACCCGACGACGCGGTGGGCGGTGCGGGCGGAGACCAGGTAGAGCAGGAAGAAGCCGACATAGAAGACGGCCTGGGCCAATTGGATGACGAGGCGTTCGAACAGCGTCGGCTGGGCGATCTGGATGAAGGTCATCAGGTGCATGCGCTCGTTCTCCGCCTCCTCCA
>NZ_JANXWD010000099.1 GCF_025351295.1 Phenylobacterium sp. | reverse complement strand
CCGACGCGGACCACCGCAACGCCGCCGGCCAGCTTGGCCAGGCGTTCCTGCAGCTTTTCCTTGTCGTAGTCGGAGGTGGTGTCCTCGACCTGCTTCTTGATCTGCGAGATGCGGCCTTCGATGTCCGCCTTCACGCCGGCGCCATCCACGATCGTGGTGTCTTCTTTGGTGATGGTGACCTTCTTGGCCTTGCCAAGCATCTCGAGCGTGACGCTCTCAAGCTTGATGCCCAGGTCTTCGGAGATCAGCTGGCCGCCGGTCAGGATGGCGATGTCTTCCAGCATCGCCTTGCGGCGATCGCCGAAGCCCGGCGCCTTGACCGCCGCGACCCGCAGGCCGCCGCGCAGCTTGTTGACCACCAGGGTGGCCAGGGCTTCACCTTCGACGTCTTCGGCGATGATCAGCAGGGGCTTGCCCGACTGGACCACGGCTTCCAGCACCGGCAGCAGGGGCTGCAGCGAGGAAAGCTTCTTTTCGAAGAGCAGGATCAGCGGATCCTCGAGGTCGGCCTCCATCTTCTCGGCGTTGGTGATGAAGTAGGGCGAGAGATAGCCGCGATCGAACTGCATGCCCTCGACGACGTCGAGTTCGGTCTCGGCCGTGCGGGCCTCTTCGACCGTGATCACGCCCTCGTTGCCGACCTTTTCCATGGCCTTGGCGATCATGTCGCCGACCTCGGTGTCGCCGTTGGCGGAGATGGTGCCGACCTGGGCGATCTCGGCGTTGGTGGTCACCTTGCGCGAGGAGTTCTTGATCTCCTCGACGACCTTGGCGACCGCCTTGTCGACGCCGCGCTTCAGGTCCATCGGGTTCATGCCGGCCGCGACCGACTTCAGGCCTTCGATGACGATGGCCTGGGCCAGCACCGTGGCGGTGGTGGTGCCGTCGCCGGCCTTGTCGTTGGTCTTGGAGGCGACCTCACGGATCAGTTGGGCGCCGAGGTTCTCGAAACGGTCGGAAAGTTCGATTTCCTTGGCCACCGTCACGCCGTCCTTGGTGGAGCGCGGCGCGCCGAACGACTTCTCGATGATCACGTTGCGGCCCTTGGGCCCCAGGGTCACCTTCACGGCATTGGCGAGGATGTTGACGCCGCGCAGCATGCGGTCGCGCGCGTCGGAGGAGAAATAGACGTCTTTGGCAGCCATGGCTGTCTCTCTTCTCTGAAAGGTGTGTTTGTGGGCGGGTCGCTTAGGAGACGACGCCCAGGATGTCGCTTTCCTTCATGATCAGCAGGTCCTCGCCGTCGAGCTTGACCTCGGAGCCGGACCACTTGCCGAACAGGATGCGGTCGCCGGCCTTGACGTCCAGGGGCTGGACCTTGCCGTTGTCGTCGCGGGCGCCGGGGCCGGTCGAAATCACTTGGCCTTCCTGCGGCTTTTCCTTCGCGGTGTCGGGAATGATGATCCCGCCCTTGGTCTTTTCCTCTTCCTCGACGCGCTTGACGAGGACGCGATCTCCCAGGGGACGAAACGCCATGTTTGTTCTCTCTCTTTCCGTGCTTGGACGGTCTTTGAATGCGGTGACGGCGGCGGGCGAGCGCGGCTGTTAGCAGTCCCAACCCACGAGTGCCAGCGTCGATGGGGAGTTAGGAACAGCCAGCCTGGGAGTCAAGGCGGATGCGCATAAAGACCGGTATCGGAACGACTTGGCATTTCCGCGACGGTTCCTACTCTGAGCGCCGCGGAAAACGGGTTAGGCCGGCGTGTTAGGCCCCGATCCTGGGCAGGAGTGAGGCGATGGGACTGCAATCGGTGCTGGAGGGTGTCGTCCGCGAGGGCGACCTGACCTTGAAGCTGCCGGGCGGCGGGACGCTGCGGCTCGGCGACGGCGCGGGACCGCGGCTGGTCGCGCGGATCACCAGCGGCCTGTGGGCGGCGCGGATCGCGGCCAAGCCCGGCCTGGGGGTCGGCGAGGCCTATATGGACGGCGGCCTGGTGCTGGAGGACGGCGAGATCGGCCAGTTCATCGACCTGATCGGCGCCAACGCCAAGTTCAAGAAGCGCGGCAAGCGGGGCCTGCGCCGCTGGCTGCGGCGCGCCCTGCGCGAGGCCAACGACCGCGTCGCCGCCCGGCGCAACGCGGCGCACCACTATGACCTGTCCTACGACCTCTACCGGCGGTTCCTGGACGAGGACATGCAGTACTCCTGCGCCTATTTCGAGCGCCCCGACATGACCCTGGAGGAGGCGCAGCTGGCCAAGAAGCGGCACGTCGCCGCCAAGCTGCTGCTGAAACCCGGTCAGCGGGTGCTGGACATCGGCTGCGGCTGGGGCGGCATGGCCATGACGCTGGCCGAGGAGGCCGGCGTCGAGGTTAACGGCGTGACGCTGTCGGTCGAGCAGCTCGCCGTGGCCCAGCGGCGCGCCGAGGCCCGCGGGCTGGCCAGCCGCGCCCGCTTCTCGCTCACCGACTATCGCGACGTGACCCAGACCTACGATCGGATCGTCTCGGTCGGCATGTTCGAGGCCGTGGGGCGGCCGAACTACCAGACCTTCTTCGACGGTGTCGCACGGTTGCTGACCGACGACGGCGTGGCGCTGATCCATTCCATCGGCCGGCCCGAGAGCGGGGTGACCAACGCCTGGATCGACAAATACATCTTCCCGGGCGGCTACAGCCCGGCGCTCAGCGAGGTGATGCCCGCCATCGAGCGGGCGGGTCTGATCGTCACCGACGTGGAGATCCTGCGGCTGCACTATGCCGAGACGATCCGCCACTGGCGCCAGCGCTTCGCCGCCGTCCGCTCCGAGATCGTCGAGCTCTACGACGAGCGCTTCTGCCGGATGTTCGAGTTCTATCTCGGCATCGCCGAACAGAGCTTCCGCGCGCGCCGCCAGTTCAACTTCCAGCTACAGCTGGCCAAGCGGGTCGACGCCGTGCCGATCACCCGCGACTACATCGGCGACACGGAACGCGCCATGAACCGTCCGACGAAACGGGTCGCCTGAGTCTTATGCCGCGCCTGAAATGTCTGGAGGCGTCCAAAAACCGCCGCTAGGTTCCGGCAGAACCCATCGAACGTCTGTTTGGAGAGATATGCCCATGCGCCGCGCCGTTGCGCTCGCCGTCCTCGCCGCCTTTGCCGTCGGCGGGGTGGCCCAGGCCGAGACCTGGACCAAGTTCGCCACCATGGAGAACGGCGCCGATGTCTCCTACGACAGCGACTACACCTACAAGGACAAGCAGACCGGCCGCCTGATCGTCATGCAGGCCCTGTCCAAGGGCACGCTGGGCCCCTCGGCGCCCGGCAAGGCCGACAGCGTCGGCAGCGTCGTCGCCATCGACTGCCAGAACAAGAACATGATCTCGATGGCCTCCTTCCGGCCGAACACGCCGCTGGACATCAAGGCGACCTGGCGCACCGACACGCCCAAGAAGGCGACCGGCGCGGACAACGAGGCCCTGATCACCGCCGTCTGCCCCCACGCCGACAAGGCGCCGACAAAATAAGGCGGGCGCCGGGCCGCGAGGCGACCCGGTGGGCAGTCAGGGTGGGGACGTCGGGATCAAGCTCCGACTCCGCGCTCCGTCCCAACCTTCCCCACCCCGCTCGCCTTCGGCGAGTCGGCCCTCCCCGTTAAGGGAGGGAAACGCCTGCCTGCCTCCCTATGGAGTTAAAACGCTTGTTTGAACCCGGTCGATGGGCCAAAGCTTCCCCAAACAAATCTCTGCGGGAGTGACCAGATGAGCGAGACCCTCAACAAGCCGGCGCAGTCGAGCTTCAACCTCAGTCCCCAGGACGAAATGAACGACCTGCGGATGTCGGAGAAGGCGCTGCCGCTGCTTAACAAGGTGAAGACCTTCATCCGTGAGGTCGTCGATCCGATGAGCGCCGAGTTCCACCGTCTGGGCGAGGGCAATCGCGACATCTGGTCCTATGCGCCCGGCCAGCTGGAATGCCTGGAAGCCGCCAAGGACAAGGCCAAGGCCGCCGGCCTGTGGAACTTCTTCCTGCCCAACGCCGAGACCGGCGAGGGCCTGTCGAACCTGGACTACGCCTACATCGCCGTCGAGCTGGGCAAGAACCGGATGGCGTCGGAGACTATGAACTGCGCCGCGCCCGACACCGGCAACATGGAAGTCCTGGAGCGGGTCGGCACCCCGGAACAGAAGAAGCAGTGGCTGGAGCCGCTGCTGGCCGGCAAGATCCGCTCTGCCTTCGCCATGACCGAGTTGAACTCGGCCTCGTCCGACGCCAAGAACGTCAACACCCGCGCCACCCTGGTCGGCGGCGAATACGTCATCAACGGCGAGAAGCACTACATTTCCGGCGCCGGCGACCCGCGCTGCAAGATCATGATCACCATGGTGCAGACCAGCGACGACGGCCCGCCGGCGCTCCGCCAATCGCAGATCCTGGTGCCCACCGACGCCCCCGGGGTGAAGATCATCGGTCCGCAGCATGTGTTCGGCGACCCCGACGCGCCGCATGGCCACATGCACATCGTGTTCGACAACGTCCGCGTGCCGGCGTCGAACATGCTGCTGGGCGAGGGCCGCGGCTTCGAGATCAGCCAGCTGCGCCTCGGCCCCGGCCGCATCCACCACTGCATGCGCGCCATCGGCTCGGCCGAGAAGGCGCTGGACCTGATGGTCACCCGCGGCCTGACCCGCACCGCGTTCGGCAAGCCGCTGGTCCAGCTGGGCGGCAACATCGAGATGATCTCCAAGGCCCGCATCGACATCGAGGCCATGCGCCTGATGGTGCTGAAGGCCGCCAAGGCGATGGACGTCCTGGGCAACCAGGAAGCCCGCGTGTGGATCCACATGGTCAAGGCCATGGTCCCGGTCCGGGTCTGCGAGATCATCGACCAGGCGATCCAGATGCACGGCGCGCTCGGCGTCTCGCAACACACCCCGCTGGCCAAGATGTACGCCAACACCCGCACCCTGCGGATCGCCGATGGCCCGGACGAGGTCCACCACATGGTGGTCGGCCGCAACGAGCTGCGCCAGTACCGTGAGATGCCCGCCGACCCGTCGACGGCGGCGGTGTTCCGGAACTGATAAATCGCGACAGTCGCCTTCTCCCCCTGCGGGAGAAGGTGGCAGCCGCAGGGTGACGGATGAGGGGTCGCGTTCCGCTCGGTGCGCGACCCTCTTCGTGTCTGACCGAGCCTCTTGAACGACCCCTCATTCGACCCGCTTCGCGGGCCACCTTCTCCCGCAAGGAGAGAAGGGTTTGGTTTCGCAAACCCCCGGGCTGTGCTGAACTCCTCCCAACAAGAGCTGGCTGGGGAGATATCCAAGATGAAGGCGATGCTGATCGCGATGGGCGCCGCCATGGTCCTGGCTGCGCCGGGACTGGCCCGCGCCGAGACCGCCTGCGCGGACCTGGCCAAGACCCCGCTGGCCCACGCCGAGGTCACCTCGGCCACGGCCGAGAAGTCCGGGACCGTCGACCTCTGCAAGATCGCGGTGACCAGCCGGCCGACCAAGGACAGCGATATCCGCCTGGAGGTCTGGATCCCGGTGGGCGGCGCCTGGAACGGCAAGTTCGTGCAGCTGGGCAACGGCGGCTTCGCCGGGACCGTGCCGTCGGGGCGGCTGAAGGCGATCGCGGCCACCGGCTATGCCACCGCCGGCACCGACGATGGCCACCAGGACCCGGTCGGCACCTCGGCGACGTGGGCCCTGGGCCATCCGGAGAAGATCACCGACTTCGGCTACCGCGCGCTGAAGGAGACCACCGACATCGCCAAGGCGCTGATCAAGGCGCAGAAGCTGGGCGGCCCGAAGACGTCCTATTTCTATGGCTGCTCGGATGGCGGCCGCGAGGCGTTGATGGAAGCGCAGCGCTATCCCAATGACTTCGACGGCATCGTCGCCGGCGCGCCGGCCAACTACATGTCCGAGCTGTTCGGAGTCAGCGCCGCCAACCAGCAGGCGCTGCACCAGCCGGGCGGCTACCTGGACCTGCCGCAACTCAAGCTGCTGCAGGCCGCGGCCCTGGCCGACTGCGGCGGCGCCACCTTCGTCCGTGACCCGGCCGCCTGCCGCTTCGATCCCGGCAAGCTGCTGTGCAAGGCCGGCCAGGCCGACGGCTGCCTGACCGCGGCCCAGGTCCATTCGGCGCGCACCATCTACGCCGGCCGCGCCGATCCGCGCACCGGCAAAGTCGCCTTCCCCGGCTTCACCGCCGGCGCCGAGGCCCAGGGCGGCAGCTGGCAGGCCTGGACCACGGGTTCGACGCCGGCTGCCAACGGCAATGCAGCCGGCTACCAATTTGCGTCCAACGCCTTCAAATACTTCGCCTTCCAGGACCCCAACTACGACCTCCTGACGATGGATCTGGGGACCGGGTTCGACGGCGCGAAGGCGAAGATGTCGTCGATCATCGACAGTCCGGACGCCAATCTGGCGGCCTTCAAGAAGCGCGGCGGCAAGCTGATCCAGTACCATGGCTGGAACGACCCCGCGATCCCGGCGCGCTCCAGCATCGTCTACTATGAGGACGTCGGGCGCACGATGGGCGACACCTCGGGCTTCTACCGAATGTACCTGATCCCCGGCATGCTGCACTGCGCCGGGGGCCCTGGGCCGGGCACGGTCGACTGGCTCGCGGTGCTGGACGGCTGGGTCGCGGGCGGCAAGGCGCCGGCCGAACTGACCGCCACCATGACCGCGGCCGGCGGCGATCCCAAGCAGCTGCTCTGCCCCTATCCGGGCGTGGCGCGCGAGGACGGCAAGGGCGGCTGGGCCTGCTCGGTGAAGAAGAAGGGTTAGGCGCTCAACCGCGCCGGGAGGGGACGATGAAGATGAAGCCCTACCTTCTGGCGGCGGGCGCCGCCCTGGCCGTGGCGCTGCCCGCTGCCGCGCGGGCCGAAATCGCGTGTGCCGACCTCGCGCACATCCGGCTGCCCCACGCCGAGGTGACCTCGGCCAAGGTCGAGACGCTGAGGTCGGGCGAGGCCTGCCGCGTCCTGGTGACCAGCCGGCCGACCAGGGACAGCGACATCCGCATCGAGGTGATGATCCCGCTGGGCTCGGCCTGGAACGGTAAGCTGGTGCAGGTGGGCAATGGCGGCCTGGCGGGCGCGATCCCCTCGGCGGCGATCAAGGCCCGCGCAGAGCTCGGCTATGCCGCCGCCGGCACCGACGACGGCCATGTCGGCAACGGCCGCACCGCGCTCTGGGCGCTTGGACATCCGGAGAAGATCCGGGACTTTGGCACTCGTTCGCTGAAGGAAACCACCGATACCGCCAAGGCGCTGATCTTGGCCCAGACCGGCGGCCCGGTCCGGCGCAGCTATTTCATCGGCTGCTCGGCCGGCGGGCGCGAGGCGCTGATGGAAGCGCAGCGCTTCCCCAACGACTTCGACGGCATCGTCGCTGGGGCCCCGGCCAACTACAACACCCTGTCCACCGGGGGTCGCGCCTACATGCAGCAGATGCTGGCCAGGCCCGGCGCCTATCTGGATCTGGCGGCCCTGCAGCTGCTGCAGGACGCCGCGTTGAAGCAATGCGCCGGCGGCGGCGCGTTCATCCGCGACCAGCAGGCCTGTCGCTTCGATCCCGGCGTCCTCAGGTGCAAGCCGGCCCAGTCATCCGCGTGCCTGACCGCCCCGCAGCTCGCCGCCGCGCGGGCGCTCTACAGCGGCCGGCCAGGTCCCGGCAGCCGTTCGACCTTCCCGGGCTATACCCCGGGCGGCGAGGCCCAGCCGGGCGGCTACCAGGCCTGGAACACAGGCGCGTCGCAGGCCGCGATCGGCGAGGCCTCCGGCCACGCGATCTCCTCGCAGTTCATGAAGTACTTCGTCTACGGCGACCCGTCGTTCGACTTCCTGAAGGCCGACCTCGGCCCCAAGTACGACCGTGATCGCCAGAAGACCGCCGCCCTGCTGGACGCGGTCAACCCCGACCTGACGCCGTTCAGGAGCCATGGCGGCAAGCTGATCCAGTACCATGGCTGGAACGACCCCGCGATTCCGCCCCTGGGCAGCCCGCGCTACTATACCGAGGTGGGCCGCAAGACGGGCGACACGTCCAGCTTCTATCGGCTCTACATGATCCCCGGGATGCTCCATTGCCGCGGCGGCGCCGGCCCCGGCGAGGTCGACTGGCTGGAGGTCCTGGACCGCTGGGTGACCAAGGGCGACGCGCCGGGGAGCCTGACGGCCCGGGCCGACGCGGGCAACGCGACCCAGTTGCTCTGCCCGTACCCCGGCGTCGCGCGCGCCGACGGCAAGGGCGGCTGGACCTGCGCCGTGTCGAAGCGGAAGGGTTGATCTGGTCGATCAACCTTGGCCGTCGCCAGGCTTCGGTGTAAGCGACCCGCGTTCCGCCATGGAATCGTCACTGAACATAAGTCGCCCGGCCCTGGCCGCGGCGCCCCAGGTCGCATCTGCCCGAGCAGATGGCCGGCCTCTCCCCTGCGCTCGCCCTGTGAGGTTTGCAGCGCCCATCCGGTCCCGCGCGCGACGCGCAGCTGGCCCGCAATCGGAGGTGGCCTGTGTCCACCTTTCGGGGCGGTCCGCAACCTCGGAGGACTATCCCCATGACCCTGGTCACAGGCGCATTCATCATCGCCGCTGCCTTCCTGACGGCGGCGATATCCGGCGTGTTCGGCATGGCCGGCGGCCTGATGCTGAAGGGGGCGCTGGCCCTCGTCCTGCCGGTCTCGGCGACCTTCGTCGCCCACGGCCTGCTGCAGCTGGTCGCTAACGGCTGGCGCGCGATCCTGCATCGCCAGCATGTCGCCTGGAAGATCGTCGGCCTCTTCGCCCTGGGATCGTTCGTGGCCGCGGGCATCGCCGGCCTGATCACCGTGGTCCCGACGACGGCCACCCTCTACCTGTTCATGGGCCTGGTGCCCTGGCTGGTCTGGATGCCGGACCGGTGGCTCAAGCTGGACGCGCGACGGCCGGAACAGGCCCTGCTGTGCGGCCTGAGCGTCACCGGCGTGAACCTGACCGCGGGGGTCGCCGGGCCGTTCCTGGATATCTTCTTCGTCCGCACCAGCCTGACCCGCCACCAGATCGTCGCCACCAAGGCCGCGACCCAAGTGTTCAGCCACCTGATGAAGATCGCCGTCTACGGCGCCCCGCTGCTGGCGGTGCACGGCAAGGGCCTGCCGCCGCTCTGGGTGTTCGCCCTGGCGGTCCCGCTGTCCATGCTGGGCACGGCGGCCGGCGGTGTTGTGCTGAACCGGCTGAGCGACGTGAATTTCAAGCGCTACCTGCGCCTGATCCTGTCGGTGATCGCCGTGGTCTACCTGGCGCAGGCCGCGCGCCTGTACCTGCAGGGCTGAGGCCAAAAAAAGAGCCGGGTCCAAAGGGACCCGGCTTTTGAGTTCATGGGGAGGAAACGCCCAGAATGGGCAAGCCAGAGATATGTCGGCCTCTCGACGATGCAAGGGCGGCCCCGGTTGTTATTTGACGGCGCGGTGGGGAGACGGCTTCAACCGCGGCAAAGTGGTCTGCACAGTTTGCTGAAACTGGACATATCGGGCAGGCCGCTGGCCCCCTAGGGATCGCGCCATGCAGCTCGACCTGAAGATCATCGAGAACCGCTTCGTGCGGCTGGAGCCGATGAGCCCGGCTCACCGCGAGGCCTTTCGCGCCGCCTGCGACGCGGACCTGGAGACCTGGACCAGGCTCTACCCCTATCCGATGGGCGGCGAGCATTTCGACGCCGGCTGGGCGCGGTTCTACGCGGCGCCCACGCCCGACCGCCTGAACTATGCGGTGACGGAAGCTGGCGTCTGCGTCGGCGTGTCCAGCTACCTGCGCATCGATCGCCAGCAGGCCACGGTGGAGATCGGCGGCACCTACTATGGGCCCGAGGTGCGCGGTGGCCCGGTCAACCCGGCGGCCAAGCGCCTGCTGCTGGAGGACGCCTTCGCGTCCGGCGCCCGGCGGGTGCAGTTCCGGGTCGACGCCATCAACGCTCGCTCGCGCGCCGCGGTGCTGAAGCTGGGGGCGGTGCAGGAGGGCATCAGCCGCGCCGACATGGTCACCTGGAACGGCCGCGTGCGCGACACGGTGACGTTCTCGGTGCTGGCCGACGAATGGCCAGCGGTCCGCGACCGGCTGGACGCCCGCCTCGCGGCGTTCTAGGCCGGCGCCTTGGCGGGCTCCACCATCTTCACCTGCGCCACCCGCCGCGACTCCGGCGTCGGGAAGAACACCTGGTCGGCGGCCTTGGCGACCTCCTCGGCCGTGTAGGGTCGCCCGGGCTGGAAGCCTTCGGTCTCCAGCATCTTGATCTCGCGTACGCCGCGCGAGGAGACGCCCAGGATCTTGCCGGAGTGGTCGGCGGCCAGGTCGGAGACCATGTAGAGCACGCCGGGGGCCACGTTCTGCGGCAGGCTCAGCGGATCGGGGTCCTTGCCGATGCGGCCGGGCAGGTCGGAGGTCATCCGGGTATAGGCCCCGGGCGCCAGGCCCATGACCCGGATGTTGTACTTGCGCCCCTCGATCGACATCACCCGGACCATCCCGTAGATGCCCGCCTTGGCCGCCCCGTAGTTGGTCTGGCCGAAGTTGCCATAGAGGCCAGAGGTGGACGAGGTCAGCACCATCGAGCCGCCGCCATGGTCCTTCATGTATTTCCAGACCGGCAGGGCCACGCAATAGGTGCCCTTCAGGTGCACCTTCACCACCAGGTCCCAGTCCTGCTCGGAGGTGTTGGTGAACGACTTGTCGCGCAGGATGCCGGCGTTGCAGACCAGGATGTCGACCTTGCCGAAGCTGTCCAGGGCAGTCTTCAGGATGTTCTCGCCGCCCTGGATCGTCGACACATCGTCGCCGTTGGCCACCGCCCGGCCGCCCGCCGTCTTGATATCGGCGACCACCGTCTCGGCCGCCGCGCTGGTTCCGGTCCCGGTTCCGTCGCGCGATCCGCCCAGGTCGTTGACGACCACGGCCGCGCCCTCCTTGGCGAATAGCTTGGCGTAGGCCTCGCCCAGCCCGCCGCCGGCCCCAGTGATGATCGCGACCTTGCCCTCGAGCAGTCCTGCCATGACGTCCTCCCATACCGTTGTTTGGAAGCATCATCGGACCCGGGGGCCGCCGAACGCAAGGGGCTATCAGCTCTCTGCAAGTGTCCGCACAAGATGCGCGAGGCCGGCGAGTTTCGCGCGCTCGACCATTTTCCGGTCGGCTGTCAGAACCCAACCCCCTCTGGCCTCCGCCAGCGCCAGATAAGCCGCGTCGTAGGCTGAAAAGCCATGGGTCCGCCTCACCGGCCGTCACGATCTTCCCGGATCAAGGCGGTGCTGTCGTGCCCTAGCGGCATGCGTGCGACGACCATAGACTCAACAAGCTGGCGTCGCCGCGCCATGGCCGATGCGTCCAGAACCGCCAGCACGGCGCCGGCCCGATCCAGCCCTGCCTCCTCGGCAAGATCATCGATCATTCGGAGCGTACTCGGGGCCATCGCCTCAAGCGACAACATCAAACGATCTCCTGCCCCTTCCTCGGTCTTGGCGGGCCTCTCCGTCCCTCGCTCCCGAACAAAGGTCACCCGCTCACCGCCGATATCCACGCGTGACGTCAGCCAGCCAGCTTCACGCCAGGCCGCGGCGTTCACGTGGGTTCCAACACTGTTTGACCACCATGCGGGGTAGCTTCGCGCGGAGCTTGGAAGTCGGAAGCCGAGGATCGCTTCCATCTCCCGAAACGTCATCGGGATCTCTGATTCCATTTTTTCCGCGAGGTGACGCTTCAGGGGCTCGTACTTCGACACCTCGGCCTCCGCGACTATGCTAGTATGTTAAATGTAACATATATCAGACCTAGTCAACGTTAGATGTAACTTCTCCCCCGCCGTCATCTCCTCGCCCCCTTCCGCCGCGCTTGGAAGAACCCCTTCAGTACGGCCGAGCTTTCGTCCGCCAGCACGCCGCCTTCGACGAGCGGTCGCCAGTGGCAGGTCGGCTGGTCGAAGAACCGGGGGCCATTCACCACCGCCCCGCCCTTGGGGTCCTCGGCGCCGAACACCAGGCGACCGATCCGGGCGTGGCTGATGGCCCCGGCGCACATCGCGCACGGCTCCAGGGTGACGACGAGGGTGAGGTCGGTGAGCCGGTAGTTGCCCCGTTTGCGGGCCGCCTCCCGGATCGCGACGATCTCGGCGTGGGCGGTCGGATCGTGGCTGCCGATCGGCCGATTGGCCCCCACGGCGATCACTTCGCCGGTGGCCGGATCGACCACGACGGCGCCCACCGGGGTCTCGCCCGCGGCGGCGGCGGCTTGCGCCGCCTCAAGGGCGATGCGCATGGTGCGAAAATCATGGTCCACGATCCATTACGACCCCAGCCCGACGACGCGGGTCAAGACCTCGACTCCGATGACGAGGTCTACGGCGCCCCCGAAAGCGATGCCGAAGGCGGCGGCGAACGCGTGGCCAAGCTGCTGGCCCGCTCGGGGGTCGGCTCGCGCCGCGACGTCGAGCGGCTGATCGGCGAGGGCCGGGTGGCGATCAACGGCCGGACGCTGACCACGCCGGCGGTGAAGGTCGAGCCCAACGACATCCTCACCGTCGACGGCGAGGTGGTCGGCGAACCGGAGCCAGCGCGGCTGTTCCGCTATCACAAGCCCGTCGGCCTGGTGACCACGCACAAGGACCCGGCCGGGCGACCGACGGTGTTCAAGGCCCTGCCCGACGGCCTGCCGCGGCTGATCTCGGTGGGCCGGCTCGACATCAACTCCGAGGGCCTGCTGCTGCTCACCAACGACGGCGCCCTGGCCCGCGCCCTGGAGCTGCCCTCCAGCGCGGTCGTCCGCCGCTACCGCGCCCGCGCCCATGGCCGCACGACCCAGGAGCGGCTGGACACCCTCAGCAAGGGGATCACCGTCGAAGGGGTCCGCTACGGTCCCATCGAGGCGCGCCTGGACAAGGCCAGGGACGGGCCGCAGGGCGCCAACCTGTGGCTCACCGTCACCCTGAACGAGGGCAAAAACCGCGAGGTCCGCCGCGTGCTGGAGGCCCTGGGCCTGAAGGTGAACCGGCTGATCCGCCTGGCCTATGGGCCGCTGGCCCTCGGTACGCTGGGGGTCGGCGAGCTGGAGGAGGTGGGCCCGCGCGTGGTCCGCGAACAGTTCGGCGAGCACATCGAGGCCGACAACATGCCGACCGGCGAGCGGCCGCTCTACCGCTCGCCCCGCAAGAGCGCCTCGCGCCGCGCGCAGGACGAGGCCAAGACCCAGCAGGAGCTGGCGCCGATCCGCGCGCCGAAGGAGAAGCCGGTCTACAAGGCCGGCTGGGCCAAGCCGAAGCCCAAGGTCCGCCAGCCGCTGAAGGACAAGGCCGACGCCAAGGTCCGCGCCTCGGCCGCGACCCGGCCCGCGCGCAAACCGAAGCCGGCGGCCAGGGCGGCGGCGCCTACCCGGCCTGGGATCGTCGATCGGCCCACCACCAACCCGCGCGGCCGGCCGGCGGGGGCCAAGGCCGCCGCGCCTAGATCTCCTGGATCCGCGCGGGGGCCTGGCCCTGCCGCAGGCCCTCGCGGGCCGAAGCCGTCCGCATCACCTGCAGGAACGCGTGCCGCTCGTCCGCCAGGCCCTCGGAAACCGGGCGGTCCAGCGCGGCGCGGGTGAGGCGCTTGGCGTAGGCGATCCCCTCGGCGCCCCGCGGCTCCCACTCCGCCGCGATCTCCAGCGCCCGGGCCAGCGGGTCGGCGGCCAGTTCGTGCACCATGCCGATGGCGTGCGCCTGCCGGCCGGTGAAGGTCAGGCCGCGCAGGATGATCTCCAGCGCCTTGGCCTCGCCGACCACCCGGGGCAGCCGCTGGGTTCCGCCGCCGCCGGGGAAGATGCCGATCCGGGTTTCCGGCAGGCCGATGGCGGCCACCTCCGGGCTGGCGATCCGCAGGTCGCAGGCCAGCGTCAGTTCGAAGCCTCCGCCCATGCAAAGGCCGTTGATCGCGGCTATGACGGGCTTGGGCGCGTCGAAGATCGCATCGACCAGCGCCAGGTAGCCCTGGGCCGGCGGGCCGTCGGCCGGCGGCGGCTCCGGCGCGGCCTTCAGCGCGTCGCCCATGTTCGACAGTTCGCCGACGTCATAGTGGCGGATGAAGATGTCCGGAATGCCGCCGGTGACGATCACCGCGCGCACCGCCGGGTCGGCGCTGAGCGGCCGGAACAGCTCCAGCATCTCCTGCGCGCCGGCCGCGGTCATGGTCCCGAACGGCGGGTTGGCATAGGTCATCACCGCCGTGCCGCCGCGTCGCGTCACCGTCACCAGGCCCATCGTGGTCTCTCCCCGCAATCCGTTGATCTTGATTGTTGGGCCAAACCTTGGAACGGGAGGGCCCAGGCAGCAAGGAGCCGTGGGTGCGTATCGTCTCAGGGGATTTCCGCGGCAAGGCGCTGGTCGCTCCGCCCGGCGCCGCCACCCGTCCGACCTCCGACCGCGCCCGGCAGGCGATCTTCAACATCCTGGAGCATGCGTCCTGGTCGGCCGGGGTCCGCGACCGCCGCGTCATCGACCTGTTCGCCGGCTCCGGCGCCCTGGGTTTCGAGGCCCTGTCGCGCGGGGCCAGCTTCTGCCTGTTCGTGGAAACCGACGAGGCGGCGCGGGGCGCGATCCGCGACAACGTCGAGGTGTTCGGCGGCCTGTTCGGCAAGACCCGCGTCCATCGCCGCGACGCCACCGACCTGGGTGTGCGTCCCGGTGGCGATGGCCCGGCCTTCGATCTGGCCTTCCTCGACCCGCCCTATGCCAGGGGCCTGGGCGAGACCGCCCTGGCCAAGCTCGCGGTCGGCGGCTGGCTGGCGCCTGAGGCGACCGTGGTGTTCGAGCGCGGGGTTGGCGAGCCGGCGTTTGCCGTGACCGGCTTCACGGCCCTGGACGCCCGCGACTACGGCGCGGCGCGCGTGCATTTCCTCAGGTACGCGCCGCTTCCGGCTTCGGTGTCTAGGCCGGCGTGACCGCGAGGTGTCGCGCCCAGGCGGGCGGCGCCTCGCGCCAGGCCATGTGGACGTGGTCGTTGAACGAGGCGACCGCAAAGCCGAACCGGCCCCACAGCGCCGCCAGCGCGGCGCGCGAGAACAGGGTCACGTGGCCATTGCGCGGTCCGATGTACCACCAGCCCAGGCCGGCGCCCGGCGGCTGGGCCAGGGTCGCGAAGACCACCGCCCCACCGGGCTCGAGCAGGGCGACGATGTCGCCTACGCCGGCCGCGGGGTCGGGCATGTGCTCCAGGGTCTCCAGGCAGGTGATCAGGTTGAACCGCCGCGCCGGCCGCCCGGCGAAGCGCGGAGTGTAGGGGTCGTAGGTGGCGCAATGGAAGCCGGCCTCGACCATCGCCTCGGCGAAGCGGCCGTTGCCGCCGCCGTAGTCCAGGATGTCCAGCGCCGCCTTCGACGCGGCCAGGACGCCGGCCAGCGCGCCGGCCATCTGCTGCGGTCGCTTGGCGACGTAGTCCGGGTCCACGGCCGCGTAGCCTTCGTTATAGACGTGCGCCTCGAAGTCCGCCTGGACCCAGTCGTCGAAGGTGTCGGTGAAGATGAGGCCGCAGACAGCGCACTGACGGTATTGGATCGGCACGCCGGTGCGCGGCAGCACCACGCCGCGCGCGTCCTCGCAACTGCGGTTGAAGTCGACGATCCCCAGCGGCGTCGCCTCGCCCCCACAGACCTTGCAGGCCGTCGCCGCCTCGCTGGGCGCCCGCAGCCTGGATGTCAGATCGGCCCGGATCGCGCCCGCGTCCACGGCGCACCCTAGCGCCTTCCGACCAGGCTTTCGATATCCGCCGAAACCGCTTCTGCGGCGCGGGCGGCTGGCCTATGCCACCGTCGCGGACCGTTGGAGCCCAGATGAACGCCCGTCCCCCTTCCCAGACCACGGTTCCGGTGGTCGACCTGTCCGACCCGCCCCAGGCCGTGGCCGGACAGGTGTCGCGGGCCTGCGCCGACTGGGGCTTCTTCCAGCTGGTCGGGCACGGCCTGGATCCGGCGCTGCTTGCCGCGGTGACGGCCGAGGCCAGGGCCTTCTTCGCCGGTCCCCCGGCGGCCAAGCGCGCGCTGGCCCGCAGCCGGGAGAACCCCTGGGGCTACTACGACCGCGAGCTCACCAAGAACCGCCGCGACAAGAAGGAGATCTTCGACATCGGGCCGGACCTGGCGGCCGAGCGGGTGGCCGGCGACGTGTTCGCGGGCGACACCCCGTTTCCGGACTGGCGGCCGCAACTGAAGCCGGTGGCCCGCGCCTATGTCGCGGCCTGCGAGGCGCTGTCGTTCCGGCTGCTGCGGCTGGTGGCGACCGGCCTGGGCGCGCCGGCCGACGCTCTGGCCGAGGCGTTCGAGGGCGTCCACACCAGCTTCCTGCGGCTCAACCACTACCCGACCCGCGATCCCGCCGACGCGACGGCCGACCGCCCGGCCGGGCTGGGCATCCACCACCACACCGACGCCGGGGCGCTCACCCTGCTGCTGACCGACGGCAGGCCGGGCCTGGAAGTCCTGAAGGACGACGTCTGGCGCCCCGTCGATCCCGCCCCCGGCGGCCTGATCGTCAATATCGGCGACATGGCCCAGGTCTGGTCGAATGACGCCTATCGGGCCCCGCTGCACCGGGTGCTGGCCATGGAGGCCGAAGAACGCCTGAGCCTCGCCTACTTCTTCAACCCGGCCTACGCCGCCGTGATCCGGCCGCTGCCGGAGGTGGTCCGGCCGGACGCGCCGGCCCGCTACCGCAACCTCGGCTGGAGCGAGTTCCGCCGCCGCCGCGCCGAGGGCGACTTCGCGGACCATGGCGCCGAGGTGCAGATCAGCGACTACCGCCTGCCGGCCTAACGCCGTCCGAACAGGCGCTCGATGTCGGCCAGCTTGAGTTCCACATAGGTCGGCCGCCCGTGGTTGCACTGGCCGGAGTGGGGGGTGGCCTCCATCTGGCGGAGCAGGGCGTTCATCTCCGGGGCGGTCAGGCGGCGGCCGGCGCGGACCGAGCCGTGGCAGGCCATGGTGGAGCAGACGTCCTCCAGCCGCTCCTTAAGCGCCAGCGCCTGGCCGTTCTCCGCCAGGTCGTCTGCGATGTCGCGGACCAGGCCGGACGCGTCGGTCTCGCCCAGCATGGCCGGGACCTCGCGCACCAGCACCGCACCGGGGCCGAACGGCTCCAGCACCAGGCCCAGCGCCGCCAGTTCGTCGGCGCGGCCCAGCACGCGCTCGGCCTCGGCGGGGTCCAGTTCCACCACCTCGGGCAGCAACAGCGCCTGGCGGGCGACGCCGCCGTCGGCCATCTCGGCCTTCATCCGCTCATAGACCAGCCGCTCGTGGGCGGCGTGCTGGTCGACGATGACCACGCCGTCGCGGGTCTGGGCGACGATGTAGGTCTCGTGCACCTGGGCGCGGGCGGCGCCCAGCGGGAAGTCGACCGGGTCGAACACCGCGGTCGCGGTCGGCTCGGCAAAGCCCGGTTCGTAAGCCTCGGCGCGGGCCGACACCTCCGAGAGCCCGGGGATCCCCTGCACGGCTTGCGCCGCGGCGGCCCAGCCGCCCTGCCGCCAGGCCGAGAACCCGGCGCCGGAGGGCTGGTAGGGCGGCAGGGTGTTGGGCCGGAACCCGCCCAGGGCCGCCATCGAGACGGTGGTGGACGCCCGGTGTCCAGCTCCCGCCAGGGCGTGGCGCAGGCCGCCGACGATCAGGCCGCGCACCAGCCCCGGATCGCGGAACCGCACCTCGGCCTTGGCCGGGTGGACGTTGACGTCCACCAGCTCCGCATCGAGCTCGACGTAGAGCGCCGCCACCGGATGGCGGTCGCGGGCCAGGAAATCGGCATAGGCCCCGCGCAGCGCGCCTTGCAGCAGCCGGTCGCGCACCGGCCGGCCGTTGACGAACAGGTACTGGTGGGCGGCGTTGCCGCGGTTGAAGGTCGGCAGGCCCGCATAGCCGGTCAGCCGCACGCCCTCGCGGTCATGGTCGATCAGCAGGGCGTTGTCGGCGAAGTCGCGGCCCAGGATGGTGGCCAGCCGCGCCAGCCGGCCTGCCTCGCCGGCCGGCTCGGCGGGCAGGCGCAGGGCGCGCCGGCCGTCCAGGTCGAGCGAGAACCCCACCGCCTCGTGGGCCATGGCCTGGCGCTTCAGCTCCTCGGTGATCGCCAGCGCCTCGGAGCGCTCCGACTTCATGAACTTCAGCCGCGCCGGGGTGGCGTAGAACAGGTCGCGCACCTCGACCCGCGCCCCGTGTGGGCCGGGGAAGCCGGCCGGCGACACCGCGCCCACCGCGCCCCCCTCGACGAAGATCGCGTGCGCGTCGGCCATCTCGCGGGCCCGGCTGGTGATGCTGAGCCGCGACACCGAGCCGATCGAGGGCAGGGCCTCGCCGCGGAATCCCAGGGTGGAGATCCTGAGCAGGTCGTAGCCGCCGTCCGCGCCCGGGTTCAGCTTCGAGGTCGCATGCCGTTCAACCGCCAGCGGCAGCTCGCCCGCCGCCAGGCCGGCGCCATCATCGGCCACCAGGATACGGGTAAGGCCGCCGCCGTCCGCCTGCACCTGGACTTCGGCAGCCCCGGCGTCGAGCGCGTTCTCCACCAGCTCCTTGACCGCGCTCGCAGGCCGTTCCACCACCTCGCCGGCGGCGATGCGGTTGATCATTTCGGGCGGGAGGCGGCGGATCGGCATGGCGGCTAGACCTCACCACATAGTACGATTCCGCGGAGCCTCTCCCGTCATGAAAACCACCGCCCGCCGGCTAAATCGCCTCGCGTCCGTCACCCTGGCCGCGCTGGTCTGCGCCCTGCCGGCGTTCGCCCAGGCGCCGCCCGCCGCGGTCACCGACGACCCCGACGCCACGCTGGTCGAGGAACTGGTGGTGGTGGGCCGCCTGCCCGGGCCGGCCTGGTGGCGGGTGCAGGACGCCGACACCACCGTCTGGGTGCTGGGCGTGCCCTCGATCGCCCCGCGCCACATGGAGTGGGACCGGGCGATCTTCGAGCGCCGGCTGCAAGGCGCCAACGTCGTCGTGCTGCCGTTCGTCAATGTGAAGGCCAAGCTGGCCGGCTCGCTGGGCACCGCCTTCAACCTGATACGGGTGAAGGCCGGCGGGCCCTATGAGGCGAAGCTGGACCCGGCGACCCGCGCCCGGTTCGTCGCCGTGCGCACCCGGCTGGGGCAGAGCGCCAGCCACTACAGCACCGGCAACCCCCTGGCGGCGGGCGTGCAGCTGGCCATCGACTACCGCGACCGCTCCGGCCTGACCAACATGGACCCCGCCAAGCTGGTGCGTCTGCTGGCCCAGCGCGCGCGGATCCCGGTGGTGGAGAAGAGCTACGACCTGGGCGGCCAGCTGGGCGCCATCATCCGCACCCCGCCCGCCACCGGCCGGGCCTGTTTCGACGAGGTGCTGGCGCAGGCCGAGGCCGGGCCGGGCGTCACCCTGGCCGCCGCGCGCGCCTGGGCGACCGGCGACGTGCCCGGGGCCCTGGGGAACGAACGGACCTACGAACGCTGCCTGGCCAGCATCTCCGGCGGCCGCGCCTACGACGAACGCACCAAGGCCGACGAGGCCGCCGCCATCGTCAAGGCGCTGCAGACGCCCGGCCACGCCATCGTGTTGGTCCCGCTGCGGCCGCTGCTGGCGCAAGGGGGCGTGCTGGACCGCCTGCGCGGCCAGGGGTTCACGGTGAAGACGCCGGGGGAGGAGTAGGCGTCTTTTCCCTCCCCTCAAGGGGAGAGGGATGCCGTCAATGCAGGGTCTTGTCGATCGGGGCGGGGCGGGCGCGGCGGGCGAGCATGTTCAGCGCCTCGACGCCGCCGGAGAAGGCCATGGCGGCGTAGATGTAGCCCTTGGGCACGTGGACCCCGAAGCCGTCGGCGATCAGCACGGCGCCGATCATCAGCAGGAAGCCCAGGGCCAGCATGACGATGGTCGGGTTCTTGCGGATGAACTCCGCCAGCGGGTCGGCCGCCAGCAGCATCACCCCGACCGCGATGATCACCGCCGTCATCATGATCGCCAGCTGGTCGGTCATGCCCACGGCGGTCAGGATCGAGTCCACCGAGAAGACCAGGTCGAGGATCAGGATCTGGACGATCGCCGTGGCCAGGCTGCCGCCGACCCTGGCCTTGGTGTCCATCACGCCATGGGTCTGGTTCGGGTCGACCTTCTCGTGGATTTCGGTGGTGGCCTTCCAGATCAGGAAGGCGCCGCCGGCCAGCAGGATCAGGTCGCGCCAGGAGAACGAGAGTTCGAACAACGGGCCGCCGTGGTCGCCGGCCGGGCCCTGCCAGGGCAGGGCGAACACCGGCTTGGTGAGGCCGGCGATGAACGAAAGGGTCGACAGCAGCGCCAGCCGCATCAGCAGCGCGAGCGAGATGCCGATCCGCCGCGCGCGGCGGCGCTGATGCTCGGGCAGCTTGTTCGAAAGGATCGAGATGAAGACCAGATTGTCGATGCCGAGCACCACCTCCATCACCACCAGGGTGACCAGCGCGGCCCAGGCGGTCGGGTCGCTGACGAGGGCGGCTATGTCCATTCCGGTCTCCAGGGGTCGGCTATTTATCTAGGGCGTCCGCGGCCGGGGACCAGTCCCTGGCGACGCTTCGGGCAGATGCCGCTTTTTTGTGCGGCCGGGCCTTGGCCTCTCAGGTTTGTGAAGTGAAAATTCTCCTCTTGGGCGAGTCCTGCCGAAAACACGGGCGCCATCCGCGAGCTCTTGTTTCGCCTTGTTACCGCACCGTGAAGCGAGGCTATATTTAGATTACAACCGGTTAAACAATGGTCGAAAATCAGGTTTGCAACAGCTCAATT
>NZ_JANXWD010000063.1 GCF_025351295.1 Phenylobacterium sp. | reverse complement strand
CCAGCACGAAGAACTTGCGCCGGGCGTGCGCCCAGCACGCTGCCTCCAGGACCGGGGTGGGCTGGCGCTGGGCGGCGTAGAGCTCGCCATAGCCGCTGTAGGCGTCGGCCTGCAGCACGCCGGTCCAGCCCCGCAGATGGGGGGTGGGATGCTCGCCTCTTCGATCGCGCGAGTAGTAGAACACCGCCGCCGGCGGCGCGGCCCCCGCGAACGGGCGGTCGTCGCGGACGTAGACCCAACACCGGGCGATGTCGGTCTTGCCCTTGGCCAGCACCGGGACGGTGGTGTCGTCGCCTACGATCACCAGTATGCCGCCATCGCGGCGTCGGTTCGCGACCGCCAGGACGTGGTGGTGACCAGCGGCACAGGCTCTGGCAAGACGGAGTGTTTTCTGCTCCCGCTGGCCGCCGCTCTGGTGGAGGAGTCCGCCCGCTGGGGGGTCTGCCCGCCGGCCCCGGCGACCCACGACTGGTGGAATCATCCGGCACCTCCGGGGACTCAGGGTCGCTATCACCCTCGGGTGCCGCAGCGCGCCCATGAGAATGCCGTGGTGCGGCCCGCCGCCATGCGGGCACTCGTTATGTATCCGCTGAACGCCCTCGCCGAAGACCAGCTGGTGCGCCTTCGGGTTGGCCTGGATGGGCCCCCTGCGCGCGCCTGGCTCAATGCCAGGCGCGGCGGCAACCGCTTCTTCTTTGGGCGGTACACCGGCCGAACACCCGTCGCCGGCGATCGCACCGCCTCAAAGCTAGCTGAGCTCCGCCAGGAGCTGCGGGCGATGCAGGCCGACGCGAACGCCGTCGCGGCCACGCCAGACGCCGCGAAATTCTTCCAGGACCTGGGCGGCGCCGAGATGTGGTCGCGCTGGGATATGCAGGACCAGCCACCCGACATCCTGATCACCAACTACAGCATGCTGAACATCATGCTTATGCGGAACGTCGAAGCTCCCATTTTCGACGCGACGCGGGACTGGCTTGAATCGGATAGCCGGAACGTCTTCCACCTGATCGTTGACGAGCTACACACATATCGCGGTACGCCCGGCACGGAGGTCGCCTACCTGCTCCGCGTCCTGCTGGACCGGCTCGGTCTTTATCCCAACCACAATCAGCTGCGCATCATCGCGTCCTCGGCCTCGCTGGAATCAGGCGGCGGCGGCCTGGACTATCTTGAAGGCTTCTTTGGCCGAGGCCGGGGCCGTTTCACGATCATCGACGGCCAGCAGCAGCCGATCGATTCCGGCCGGGCGGCCGGCATCCCGGCCCATTCAGCCGCGCTTGCCGATCTCGGCGCGCGTCTAGCGGCCGGCCAGCCCCTCGCTGCGGCCGCGGCCGCATTTGAAGCCGCGGCCGGCTCGCCGCCACAGCCGGGGGCGCCCCCGGAGGCCCGGCTGGGCGCCGCCTTAGCGGATGCAGGCGCTGTCGACGCGATCCGCCAGGCCTGTTCCACAGGCGCTCCCGTCCGCAGCCGCCCTCTGCAGGCCAGCCAGATCGCCGAAGCGCTTTTCCCGGGGCAGCCGAACGCCAGGGCGGCGGCCGAAGGCATCATCGCGGGGGTGAGTCTCGCCCAAACCCCTGTCGGCGCGCCGCTCCTGCCGGTGCGGGCGCACATCATGTTCCGAAATGTGCAAGGGCTCTGGGCCTGCTCGGATCCCGCCTGCGCCACGGCGCCGCCGCGGACGGATCCCTGTCCCGTGGGCGCGCTGCACCATCTTCCTACCCTGGGCTGCGGCTGCGGCGCCCGGGTTCTCGAACTGCTCTATTGCGAGCCCTGCGGCGAGGTGTTCCTGGGCGGTTACCGGGGGGACGCCGGCAATCCGGGCGCATGGCGCCTCACGCCGGACTTCCCCGATCTGGAGCAAGTCCCCGACCGTGCGGGGGCGGAGCGGGATTACAGCAACTTCGCGATCTTCTGGCCGGCCGCGGGCCGAACGCCAGCGACGCCCAACTGGCAGGAATCGAACATTCCGCGGGAGTGGCGCCGCGCCAGCCTCGACCGGAGGACCGGCATTGCAGCGATCAGCACGGCCGGCGACGGCTATCTCTACTACGTGCCGTCGATGCACCGCCCGCCGCGCGGCGGCGCCCGGCGGCCGCAGCCGCCCTCGGCCTTCCCCTCAAAGTGTCCCCGCTGCGACGCCTCTTGGACCGGTCGGGATGTCGGCTCACCGATCCGTGGCCAGCGCACCGGCTTCCAGAAGGTCGCGCAGGTCCTTGGCGATACCCTCCTGCGGGAGATTGCTCCGCCCGGCCTGGAGCGAAACCGCAAGCTCGTGGTCTTCTCCGACAGCCGCCAGGACGCCGCCAAGCTCTCGGCGGGCATGCGCCAGGCCCACCACCTCGATGCCGTCCGCCAAGCCGTCGTGCTTGCGCTGGCCGTCTGCGGCCAGGGCGCCGCAGCGTTCTATCGGCAGGCGCAGGGTCAGGCGCTGACCCCGGAGGAGCAGGAAGCCGCCACGGCCTATCTGCAGTCCTTTCCGAATGAGGCCACGATCCTCAGCATGGGAGCCGGCCCAGCGGCAGGCCTGCCATGTCCGTCGGCCCCCGGACGGACCTTTGGCCAAGCTGCCGCTGACATCGTAGCGCAGGCCGCGACCGGTCCCTACCTGCTCGATGAAGTCTTCCGGGACGCAGAGCGGCGAATGCTCCAGGCCGGCGTCAATCCCGGCGGCTACAGCAACGAAGCGCTCTGGACGGACCACGACAACCAGCGGGGAAGCTGGCGGGACCTGTTCGACTGGAATGGCCCGGCGCCCGCGCCCCGCTACGCCGGCCTGACGCCACAGCAGCAGACCCATCTAACGCGGCTTCGCCAGCTTGCCCTGGCCGCCGTCGTCAACGTCGTTTTCGCGTCTGGGCGCCGGGGATTGGAGTCCCTGCAGATCGCCCATGCGTCGGTTCTCGGAGGAGCCCCTGGCCAAGGGGACGCCCTCGTTTGCCAGGCCGCCGACAGCGCTCTGCGCCTGCTTGGCGAGCGGCGCCGAGTGCAGGATCCGCCCTATACGGCGGTCGGCGCCATCGCTGCGCCGGGATTCCTGCGCGACTATCTCGCCGAAGTCGCCCGGGTGAACGGTCGCAACCCGGCTGCCTTCGAGACGGAGGTTACCGCACGCATTCAGGCGGCCGGCCTCGTCACCAGCTTCCTTATCGATCCCATGGCGCTTCGAGTTCAGCCCGCAGGCGCGAGTTCCTACGAATGCACGCGCTGCCGCCGCGTTCATCTTCACCCCAGCGGCAGCGTCTGCACGGACTGTCAAGGCCAGCTGGGCCCAGCTCAGCCCGTGGGCAGCGGGGCGACCGCTGATGACTACTACCTCTATCTCGCGCGCGACGCCGGAGAGCTTTTCCGGCTGAACTGTGAAGAGCTCACGGGGCAAACTAGCAAGTCATTCGCGCGCCGGCGCCAGCGGCTCTTTCAAGGGGTTTGCCTGCCTCCGCCGGAAGAACTCCCGCTGACCGACACAGTCGACCTCCTCAGTGTCACCACCACCATGGAGGCGGGTGTCGATATCGGTTCGCTGCTGGCGGTGATGATGGCGAACATGCCACCCCTGCGGTTCAACTATCAGCAGCGGGTCGGCCGCGCTGGCCGGCGCGGCGCGGCGCTGTCCCTCGCCCTGACGCTGTGCCGTGGGCGCAGCCACGACGACTACTATTTCCAGCGTCCTGACGGCATCACGTCCGATCCACCGCCTCCGCCCTATGTCGACATGTCGGTGCGGCCCATTCTCGAACGGGTCCTCTCCAAGGAGGTCCTGCGCGAAGCGTTCGACGACCTGGGCCTTTTCGCCCAGGCATCATCAGAGAGCGTTCACGGCGAGTTCGGCGAGACCGCGGCCTGGGCCCAGCCCGCACCCCAGCCTCCCGTCGGCGCTTCGCCTGGCGCTACCGTCCGCGACCTCGTTGCTGGGTGGATCGCCGCCAACAGTGTTCGGGTCGAGGAGATTTGCGACCTGCTGCTGGCCGCGACCCATGCGGGCCTGCAGGCGCAGCGCCCCGCGATCCTGGCCTACGCCACCACTGGGCTCGTGCCGCGCATCGACGCTGCTGTCGCGAATCCACATCTCGTGCAGGACCAGCTTAGCGAGCGCCTCGCGAACGACGGCGTCCTACCGATGTTCGGCTTCCCAACACGAGTGCGCTTTCTCTTTCACAAGCGCCCCACGGCTGGCGGGAAATGGCCTCCCGACGATGTGGTCGATCGGCCGCTCGATCTAGCCATCAGCCAGTTCGCGCCCGGATCGGAAACGGTGAAGGAAGGCCTGATCCAGACGGCCGTTGGGATCGTCAACTATCAGCGGCAGGGGAACCAGGCGGTGGAGATGCCGGCACCGCTCGGTCCGGCCATCCCTCTCGGCATTTGCCGGCGCTGCCAATCGATCGACACGCGAACGCCGCCTGCGCCGACCTGCACGGTCTGCAACGGACCGCCGGCTGAGTACCAGGTTGTCGACCTGTCCCAGCCGTCCGGCTTCCGGACCTACTACAACCAGGAACGCGACTACGACGGCAGCTTTGAATGGACGCCCCGGGCGACGCGCCCAAAACTCGGCATGGGGGCAGTGAACTTAGCGGCGCACGCCAACTTCGACATCTTCAGCGGCCCAGAAACCGTCTACGTCATCAACGACAACAGCGGCGGCCTCTTCGAATTTGAAAAGTTCTGGGGCGAGAGCTGGATGACCCGCGAGGCGCTTGCCAAGGTGGGCGGCTCTATTCCCGCGACGCCAATTGCTGGCCCCGATCGACGGGCGCTGGCCGCGATTAGTCCCACGGATGCACTGATCGCCGGGATTCATGCGTGGCCGGCGGGCGTGATCGCAGATCCTCTCAAAGTCGAGGGCAGGGCGGCGCTTTACTCCCTGGGCTTTATGCTCCGGCGCGCGGCGGCGGTTCGGCTCGATGTTAGCGATTCCGAACTGAAG
The DNA here is from genome assembly GCF_025351295.1 of Phenylobacterium sp. Lineage (GTDB taxonomy): Bacteria > Pseudomonadota > Alphaproteobacteria > Caulobacterales > Caulobacteraceae > Phenylobacterium. The sequence continues at coordinate 5,190 of NZ_JANXWD010000063.1, read as the reverse complement.
ATCGGCCTGCGGACGACCGTGAACGCTGCAGGCGCGGTGATCGGGCAGATCTTCATTTCAGACACGCTGGAAAATGGCGCCGGCTACAGCACCCACCTCGGCGCGCCGGCCGAGTTCCAGGCGCTGCTGAACGACCTTTGCGGGCCTGCCGCGCTCAACCGACTCGATCTTCGGGTCCGGCCCGATGACCACGGCAACGCCTGCCATACGTCGTGCCACGACTGCATGCGCGACTACAGCAATCTGGCCTATCACAGCATTCTTGACTGGCGGCTGGGCATCGACATGGCTCGGCTGGCGCTGGACCCGGCCGCGCCCATCGATTTCTCCCCGCCCTACTGGGCCGGGCAGGCGGCGCTCGCGGTTCAGCGCCTGCGTGACGCGCTTCCGGGCAGCACATTGACTCAGCACGCAGGCCTGGACGCGGTGGAGCATGGCCGGCGCGCCTATATCGCCGCACATCCGCTTTGGGACACCCGGCCCGCCTCGCTGCACCCCGCCCTGGCCGCAGCGCAAGCGTCGGCCTCCACCGCTGGCCTGGCCGTGGAGTTCCGTTCGACTTTTATGCTGATCAGGCGGCCGCTGTAGGGTTCATCGAAAAAGGGGAGGGAAACCCTTCCAATTTGCGGCAAGCGAAGTTGAAGGTGACCATACAACTATGCGCCACGATGAAATCCCGGAGCAGCTGCGAAACCGCGCCTTCGACTTCTTCTTCAGGTTCTCGCGGTTCGAGTACGCGCTAAAGGAGGCGCGCATCCTCAGGGACGAACGAGTCGGGGCCAACGCCGAAGTTAGTCGCGGGTCCAGAGCGGCCACCTCGTGACCGGACTTCAGAACGGCGACGTTACTTGGGGAGTCACTGATCACCGAGAAAGCGGCCTGGACGCCCGACAGCGAGCGCTGCTTGTACATCTCGAACCACACGAAGTCCGGCAGGACGGCGACGTTGGTGGGCGAAGCAAGAAAACCGCGCAGCGACGCCGATTGCAGCATATTGCTGTCAACGACCAGCCGCCGGTGCATGTTGCCTCCTTGGTGGAAGAGGGTAATAGTATAGAATCACGCGGATATAGGGATATGGCGTTGTCTACGCCGGTTAGAGAAGACACTTTCTGTCACCGTTAGAAATGGCACAAACGGTTGATGTCGGGGCGGCGGGCGGGCGCGGAGCCCTGCCATCGCGCAGAGCCCGAACGCCGCCCCGGCGCACTGAACGATCAGCTTCGTCTTTGTTTTCCGAGTGCGCCGTCAGGCGCGCGAGGCACGTAGGCTTGTGAGCGCCGACGTTGGATTTCGTCGCACCTCGGTGTTCTAATCGGGCGATGAGTCAGAACTTCGAAGATTTCACGGCTGCCCTGGCCAAAGGATCGGGGCGATCCGTGCTGATCATGCGGCAGGCCGCGAACCCACGATCCTTTGAGGATGCGGTGGTCCATGCGTGCCTGCACGATCTTGCCTACGATCCCCAATGTGAGCACGAGCGCAGCGAGTATTTGGCTCGCCTGATCGTCGAGACCGGTGATGAAACGGGGCTCTTTGGCCGGTTGGTGGCCCAAATCAAAGACCAAGAGGTGGATGCTCCGCTGCTATTCACCGTGCTCGCCCGTTTAGCCGCGAAGAACGGCGATTTCGAAAAATCCGCCGTTCAGAGGGCCTATTTGGATTTAGACCCGGAAGCCCAGCTTGATTGCTTGGATGCGCTCGTTCGGCTCGTCGGCATGCCTGCATTTATCGAGGGCGCCGCGCGTATCGACGCCGATCTAGAAGGCGAAGGCTGGCGGGCAGGGGGGCTGCTGGATGCTCTGAAGGATCACGATGAAGCAACCTTTGACCAAAGCGTCGGTGCGGCTCGCGCAGAGCACCCGAGTGTCGAAAGGCTCATGGCGCAATATGAGGCTTCCAACCAACCGACACGGGTGGCCGATGGATCTTACGATTTGCCGGCTATCCTTGCTGAACTCCGCCAGGGAAAGCGACTACGAGGCGTAATATTCAAGGACCTGTCGAGCGACGACTGGCAATTGATTTGCGAGGACTTCCTGGCACAGGACCGGGAAGAAGTTGCTCTTCCGTATCTGACTTTGTTTGGCCGGCGTCCATTTACGGGAAATCCCGTCGAGCTGGTCCGTTGGACCAAATCTTCGAACTCGAGAGTTGTGTGGGCGGCGACGCGGGCTCTCGGGCGCATGGAGTCGGCGGTCGTCAGAGAGATGGCTTTAGAGCAGATACGAGCAGGTAGACCGAGCGGTGCTCGGCTACTGGCGTCAAATTACAGGTCGGGAGACCTGGCAATGATATTGCCGATGTTGCGCGATCTCCCTGACAACGATGAAGTTCACGATCTCGGCCTCGCTATCCTGAACTTGACGGGTGAGAACGACGTATCGGCGGAGGACAGCGCCGACGTCCTTCTTTTGCTCTACGAGCGCACGCCTTGCAGCATGTGCCGAGCCGACGTTGTTTCCCGGTTATTCAAGGCGCAACGAGTGCCGGATTGGATGGCTGATGAGTGCCGGTTCGACTCCGATCCTGAAGCAGTTGAACGCCCAGATGGAGTTGATGCCGGTTCCTACGGGCGTCGGGGTCACCATCACGCGCACCGCGACTGTCGTCCCGTTGCCGCAGGCGGCCTGACTCGATGAGCGCCCCCCTCCCCGGCCCGCTCGCCGGCAAGCGTGGCCTTGTCGTCGGCATCGCCAACGACGACAGCATCGCCGCCGGCTGCGCGCGTGCTTTCAGCGCCGCCGGGGCCACCCGCATTCAACCGCGTTTGGTAGTCGAGAGTTGAGCCGCCGTTCGCGAGCTTCTTCGACGCTAAGTCGGTGACGACCCCGAGAGTTTCGGCTGCGACGCTGGCGCTCGTCTACCAGCGGACAGCGGAGACAAGCTGCTTTAAGCGAGAGTCACCGTGAAATTTGCGCCGCTACCCGGCACTGCCGCCCCGAAGTCCAGTGTCCCATTGTGCTGCCGAACCAGGCCGCAGATCACCCGCATGCCAAGCCCGCCCTGCTTCGCCGGGTCGAAGCCCAGCGGCAGGCCTGGGCCGTCGTCGCTCACCGTGACTGATACACCGCGATCTGCCGGCGCGATCTGCACGGCGATGTGCGCGGCGCCCTGCTTGGCCGCGTTCGTGACCAGTTCATTGACGATCAGGCCAAGCGGCATGACCAGGGTGGTGGCCACCACCGTCGCACGTCCGTCGCACGTCAAGCTGGCGGCGCCAGCCACGTCGGCCAGATCGACGCACAGACGCTTGAGATATTCGAGCGCGCAGGTGCTCTCGACCTCATCGTCCAGATAGAAGCGCTGGTGAACCCGCGACACCGCCGTGACCCGGCCGGCGGCGATGCGCAGCTGTTCGGCCGCCTCCGGGTGAACGGCGCCGCGGCTCTGCATGTCCAACATTCCAGAGACAAACTGCAGGCTGTTCATCACCCGGTGGTCGATCTCGCGTCCCATCATCTCGGCGCGGTCGAGCGCTGTCGAAAGGTCGGCGATCGCGCGCCGGGCTGAGAGGCGCAGCTCCATCTGGTCCATGACGAGCGATGCAAGCCCCTTCAGGTAGCCGAGCTGGTCTTCGGTGACCGTGCGCGGCTCGGGGCCGATGACGCACAGTGTGCCGAGATTGAAACCGTCGTGCGTGCGCAGCGGAACGGCGACGTAGAAGCGCAGGCCGAACTCGCCCGCCACCAGCGGATTGGCCAGGCTCCGGGCATCGGTTGACGCGTCGTTGATCACATAGGGGCTGTCCTCCAGGATCGCCGAGGCGCACAGGCCCGGGTCCCGGCCGATCTGCTCGACCTCCAGCCCGTGATGGGATTTGAACCAGATGCGGTCGGTATCGACGAGACTGATGATCGAGATTGGCGTCGAGAAGAGCTTTGCCGCCATGGCGGTGATCTGGTCGAACGAGCCGTCTGGGGGCGTGTCGAGGATGTCGTAGCGACGCACGGCTTCGATGCGACGGATCTCGTTGGGCAGGACGGCATACGTCATCAGGCGCTCGGATCGTGAACTTCGAACCATCGCAATCTGACTCAGGGAGCTCGAAAAGTCGATTCGGCCCGCTACGGAGAGGGCGGCTTCGACCAGTTATGGGGGGGATGGAGGAGCCGGGTTGCAAGCGCTCCAGCCTGAACCTAACAGTTATTCCGACAAACGTCGCGCGTAGGAAAGCGAGCGGACAAGCGAGGCTAGGACGTGATCGATCTGGAATATCGGCCGTTGGGCGCAGACAGTTCGGTCGGTTGTTCGATCTCACACGCGATCCTGCGCCGCGGCCACGCCGGCGAGATCACAACGTGGCAGCGGACATGACTTCGGGCGCGAAGGCGGGTCAAAGCTTCGCGCGGTTGTTCCGAGCCTCGCCAGCGCCCTTTCTAATCCTTGAACCTGATGCGCCGCGGTTCACCATTGCCGAGGTCAACGACGCCTATCTGGCGGCCACCATGCGGACCCGTGAAGATGTGATCGGGCGCGGCGTCTTTGAGGCTTATCCCGATAACCCGGACGACCCGATCGTCGAGGGCGTGCGCACCTTGCGCGCCTCACTCGAGCACGTGCTTGCGTCCAAGAAGCCGGACACCTTGCCCGGCCTGAAGTACGACATCGCCCGACCGGACGGCACGTTTGAGGCGCGGTGGTGGAGCCCGGTCAACTCGCCGGTGCTCGACGATAATGGTGAGGTGGAGGCCATCATCCACAACGCCAATGATGTGACGGAGCAATATCGCGCCGAGGCCGCGCTACGCGAGAGTGAATCCCATTTGGCGAATGAGCTCAGGCACACGACCGTGCTGCGCGATCTCGCGGCGCGGCTTGTCACGGAGGAAAGCGGATCGGCGATCCACGGCGAGATCCTGTCCGCCGCGATGGCCATCACGAAGTCCGATGGCGGGACCGTCCAAGTCTACGACCCGAAAACCAGATCGCTCGTGCTGCTCGTAACACAAGGCATGCCGCGCGAAATGACCGATTCCTTTCACCGGGTCGACGCCGCAAGCACCACGGCGTGCGGGATCGCACTCATGACCGGCCAGCGCGCCTTCGTCGATTTCGACCAAAACGAAACCGACGAAGCCTGCCGAATGCACGTTGAGGCAGGATATCGCTCGGCTCAGGCGACGCCGCTGCTGTCGCGCGACCGCTCCCCGGTCGGCATGATCAACACACACTGGCGGGCGTCGGGTC
>NZ_JANXWD010000062.1 GCF_025351295.1 Phenylobacterium sp. | reverse complement strand
GTGCCGAACAGGTCCAGCATCGACTGGTTGATCGGAGTAAAGATGGTGGCGGCGCTGGCCGAACTCGCGGTCGTCATGACGGCGATCGCCGCGACCGCGCCAAGAAGTTTCGTCATCGAACGCATGTTCTGAACCTTGTATCCCCTCGACCAGGTAAACCCGACAATCGGACACCGCTTACCGGCCTGATGCCCAAGGACCAGAAACATTGAGTGAAGGCAATACTATTCCCCGTCCAAGCGAGTAATTGCCGAACTCCACGCTTTATTGGAGAAAATTAACCTCATTAGCTGCTGCGCGAGACCGGTAACGGCCAGTAACCTTACCCAAGGCTCCATCGAGCCGTGACGGGAACGGCACGAAAAAGCCGCCGCCCGCGCGGGCGACGGCTTGTTCGTTTTCAGCCCGACCGGATCTAGGCGGTGAGCAAGGTCGTCCGGCGGCGGGTGCGGAGCATTCCACCGGCCCCGCCGAAGCCGGCGATCATCAGCGCCCAGGTCGCCGGTTCCGGAATCACCGCCGTCGCGAGGTTGAGGGTGCCGGAATAGCTGGCGGCATTCTTACCACTTCCGGTGGTGACGACGGTGCCGGTCAGGTCGATGTGGTGGAGGCCCGCGGTCAGCAGGGCCGTCGTCAGGTCCCAGGTTTCGGCGCCCGGATCGAAGCCGGTGTGGGTGAAGGCGAAGCCATTCAGCGTCACCGACGTGAAGTCGATGTCCTTCTTGCCGCTCTTCAGCTCGATGGTCACCACCGACGAACTGGCGTCGTTGAGACCCGTCGTCGTGAAGGCGAACGAGTGGCTGAACAGGCCCAGGTTGGTAATCGTCGCGCCATAGGTGGCGGTGCCGAAGAGATCCAGCATCGGCTGATCGATCTGCGTGAAGATGGTGGCGGCGCCGGCCGAACTCGCGCTCGACATGACGGCGATCGCCGCGACAGCGCCAATAAGTTTTGTCATAGACCGCATGATTTGGCTCCGTATCTCCTCGGTCTGGAAAACCCGACAGTCGAGCCTCACACACCGATCCCATCGGGAAGATCAGCAACGCTTAGTTAACGCAATTGCGTCGCCGATGGCGGAGAGTAAATCCCGCGCAACTCACCTCCATTGCACAAGGCGTGAGCGCAACCTGCACGGAGTAAATGCTATTCATAAAGGTTAACGGTGAAGCTTAACGCTGATCGGAGGATAAAGTTCCAGGTGCATCGAGTTATATTTCGGGTCTTAGACTGTCGCTCGGACATGCGGAACTGCCGCCCTAGAACGCCTGCCATTCGCTACAGCAAGACGCTGTTAACCATCGTGCAAGCTTCCGCGCCGACCATCGCTTAGTGATTCGGAGGCGGACGATGACAATTTCCCTGGATTTCGGGCGGCAGGCCCGGTTGGCGCTGTTGCTGCTGGCGGGCGCGTCGCTCAGCGCGTGCGTCACGCCGCGCTATCCCAGCCATGCCGCCGGCCCGCAGATCGGCCCGGCGGCGCCCGGACAGGGCGGCTACAAGGTCGGCGCGCCCTACCAGGTCGCCGGCATCTGGTACGTGCCGCGGGAGGACGCGACCTACGACCAGACCGGCATCGCCTCCTGGTACGGCGACGAGTTCCACCAGAAGGCCACCGCCAACGGCGAGACGTTCGACATGAACGCCGCCTCGGCGGCGCACACCACCCTGCCACTGCCATCTATGGTAGAAGTGACCAACCTCGATAATGGCAAGAAGCTGGTCGTGCGAGTCAACGACCGCGGGCCGTTCGTGGACAACCGGATCATCGACCTCAGCCACGAGGCCGCCCGCGAGCTCGGCTACGACCGGGCGGGCCTGGCCCATGTGAGGGTGCGCTATGTCGGCCCGGCGCCGCTGCTGGGCCCCGACGCGGGCATCCGCTACGCTGGCGACAAGCCGTTGCCGACCCGCCTGGCGTCCGTCGCCCCGGCGCGGGCCGCCATGGCCTATGGCGCCGCGCCCGACCCGGCGTTGGCCCTGGCCCCCGGCGCGGCCGCGGCGCCCATGAGGGCGGCGCCCGCTGTCGTCGGCATCACCTCCGGGGCCCTGCCGCCGCTGACCGGCGCGGCGATCTCGTCGACCCCAATCGCGGCGGCCCCCATCGTGGCCGCGCCGCTCGCAGCTGCCCACGCCGGCCCCGCCGCCCTGGCCTCGACGGCGTCCGTCGCCTCTGGCCTGCGCATCCAGGCCGGCGCCTTCTCCAGCGAGGTCAACGCCCAGCGGGCGGCGGCGCAACTGGCGACGGCGGGCCGCGCCTCCGTCGAGCCGGTGCAGCGCGACGGCCTGACCCTCTACCGCGTGGTCCTGCCGGCCCCCGCCGACGAGGTCGCCGCCTACGCGCTGCGCGACCGGGTAGCCGAGATCGGGTTCGCCGACGCGCGCGTCGTTCGGATCTTCTAGACCCGGGCCTTCTGGACAAAGACCGCGAACTGACCATTTTGACCGCGTGGCGCGCGGTCGGTTCATCACGTTCGAAGGCGGGGAGGGGGCCGGGAAATCCACCCAGGTCCAGCGCCTCGCCGTACGGCTGACGGCGGACGGCCGCGAGGTGGTGGCCACCCGCGAACCCGGCGGCTCGCCGGGGGCCGAGAGTGTCCGCGACCTGGTTCTACGGGGCGCCGCCGATCGCTGGAGCCCGGTCACCGAGACCCTGCTGATGTATGCGGCGCGGCGCGACCACATCGAGCGGGTGATCCGCCCGGCCCTGGCGCGCGGCGCCTGGGTGGTCTGCGACCGCTTCGCTGATTCCACCCGGGCCTATCAGGGCGCGGCCGGCGGGACCGATCCCGGCCTGATCGCCGCGCTCGAAACCTATGTCCTCGAAGCCACCCGCCCCGACTTGACGCTGGTCTTCGACCTGCCGGCCGAGGTCGGGCTGGCGCGCGCCCACGCCCGGGCCGGCGCGGAGATGCGCTTCGAGTCCAAGGGCATGGCCTTTCACCAGCGCCTGCGCGAGGCGTTCTGCGCCATCGCCGCGCGCGAACCGGAGCGCTGCGCCGTCATCGACGCCTGCGCCACGATGGACGCGGTCGAGGCCGCGATCTGGGAGGCGGTGACCGCCCGGCTGGCCGTCCATGGCTGAGATCGAGGTCCCGCACCCGCGTGAAGTCTATGCGCTCCAGGGCCAGGCGGCGGCCGAGGCGGACTTCGAAGCGGCCCGCGCCCGCGGCCGCTTGCACCACGCCTGGCTGCTGACCGGCCTGGAGGGAGTCGGCAAGGCCACCTTTGCCTACCGCGCCGCCCGGCGCCTGCTGGGCGCGCCCGCCGACCCGGAGCACGGCATCCTGGGCGCGGATCCAGCCCATGCAGTCTCCCGCCAGGTGGCCGCCCGCAGCCATCCTGACCTCTTCGTCCTGGAGCGCGAAGGGCTGGACGGCAAACCGCGCCGGGGGATCCCGGTGGACGACGCCCGCAAGCTGTCGGAATTCTTCTCCAAGTCCCCGGCCAGCGCCCCGCACCGGGTGGCGATCGTCGACGCCGCGGACGACCTCAACCCCAACGCCGCCAACGCCATCCTCAAGACCCTGGAGGAGCCTCCGCCGCGCGGTGTGCTGCTGATGGTCTCCCATTCGCCGGGCCGCCTGCTGCCGACCATCCGCTCGCGCTGCCGCCGCCTGGCGTTCCAGCCTTTGGGGATCGAGGCCGCCGCCGCCTTCGTGCGCGAGCGCGCCGGGGCCAATCCGGAAGAGGCGCTGCGGCTGGCGCACATGGCCGACGGCGCCCCCGGCCGCGCCCTGGTGCTGGCCGCCGGCCAGGCGCTGGCCATGGACGACGCCGCCCGCGACCTGATCGCCGACCTGCCAAGGGTCGACGAGACCCGGGCCCTCTCGCTGGCGGAGGGGTTTCGCGGCGGCGAAGGCGCGGCACGTTTCGCCGTGCTGTTCGAGCGGCTGTCCGACCGCGTCCACCGGCTGGCCGCCGACCGGGCCGGGCAGGGGATCGGGGCGCTGGATCGCTGGGCGCAGGCGTGGGAGACCCTGCAGCGCCTGCCGCGCGAGGTCGAGGGGCTCAACCTGGACCGTGCCGACGCCTTCTTCACCGCCCTGTCGGAACTGCGGCGGGCGGCGACCTGACCCGATGCTGATCGACAGCCACGTCAACCTGCATGCGCCGCAATTCGACGAGGACCGCGAGGCCGTGATCGCTCGCGCCCGCACCGCCGGCGTGGGGCTGATGGTCAATATCTCCGACCGGGTGTCCAACTTCCCGGCCTGCCGGGCGCTGGCCGACCAGCCGGATATCTGGTGCACCGTGGGCACCCACCCGCATGAGGCCAAGGAGAACCCCGACCTCGACGCCGCCACCCTGGTGGGCCTGGCCGCCGATCCCCGGGTGGTCGGCATCGGCGAATGCGGCCTGGACTTCCACTACGACCTCAGCCCGCGCGACATCCAGGCCCGGGTGTTCCGGGTCCATGCCGCCGCGGCGCGCGAGACCGGCCTGCCGCTGGTCGTCCACACCCGTGAGGCCGACGACGTCATGGGCGATATCTTGGAGGACGAGCACGCCCGCGGCCCGTTCCGCCTGCTGATGCACTGCTACACCTCCGGCGCGGATCTCGCCCGCCGGTGCGCCGACCTGGGGGCCTGGTTCTCGGTCTCCGGCATCGCCACCTTCAAGGCCGCCGAGGATGTCCGCGCGGTGATCCGCGACATGCCGGAGGACCGCATCATCGTCGAGACCGACTGCCCCTACCTGGCGCCGGTACCGCATCGCGGCCGCCGCAACGAACCGGCCTATGTACCCCATGTCCTGGCCAAGCTGGCGCAGGTGCGCGGCTGGGGCCTGGACGAGGCGGAGGCGCGGACCACGGACGCCTTCTTCGCGCTATTCGACCGGATCCCGCGGCCATGAGCGGGACGCTGGAGGTCACCATCCTCGGCTGCGGCTCCTCCGGCGGCGTGCCGCGCGCCGACGGCGCCTGGGGCGACTGCGATCCGCACGAACCGAAGAACCTCCGCACCCGATGCGCCCTCCTCGTCCGGCGGCTGGGGGAGGGGGCGGCCGACTCGACGCAGCAGACGACGGCGCTGATCGACGCCTCGCCCGAGCTGCGAATCCAGACCGTGCGGGCCGGGGTGAAGCGGGTCGACGCCGTCCTGCTGACCCACGACCACGCCGACCAGGTCCACGGCCTGGACGACATCCGCGCCTTCTACCTGCGCCAGCAGGCGCGGATCCCGTGCTGGATGGACGCCTCGACCGACGCCACCATGATGCGGCGCTTCGGCTACATCTTCGAGCCCGAGGGCGGCTATCCCGCGATCTGCGACCGCGCCGCGATTCCGGCGCACGGGACGGCCTGGCAGGTGGACGGGCCGTCGGGCGCGATCCCGGTGACCACCTTCGACCAGGACCACGGCGGCGTCCGCACGGTGGGCTACAGATTCGGCGGGGTGGCCTATTCCAGCGACGTGGTGCGCCTGGACGAGGCGGCGTTCGCGGCCCTGGCGGACCTGGACATCTGGATCGTCGATGCGCTGCGCCGCCGGCCGCACCCCACCCACGCGCACCTCGAACGCACCCTGGAGTGGATCGCACGCGTGAGGCCGAAGCGGGCCATCCTCACCAACATGCACATCGACCTCGACTTCCAGCAGCTCCGGGCCGAGCTGCCGGCCGGGGTCGAGCCGGCCTTCGACGGCCTGACGTTCCAGCATCGCCTCAAGGCCTGAAACCCGTGCTGTCCCGGCCCCTCAAGCTCGGTTTCCTGGCGTCCGGGAACGGCTCCAGCGCCCTGGCGATCGTCGGTGCTATCCGCGCCGGCCAGCTGGCGGCGGAAGCCCGGCTGCTGGTGAGCAACAACCGGGGCGCACAGGCCCTGGCGTCCGCGGCCGCAGCCGGGGTCCCGTCGCTGTGCGTGCCGACCCAGAAGGATCCCGACGCCGCCGACGCCCGGCTGACCGACGAGATGCGGGCCAGGGGCGTCGAGCTGATCGTGCTGTCCGGCTACCTGCGCCACCTCGGGCCGCGCACCCTGGCCGCCTACGCGGGCCGAATCGTCAACATCCATCCCGGGCCGTTGCCGGAGTTCGGCGGGGCCGGCATGTACGGGGCGCGGGTGCACGCGGCGGTGATCGCAGCCGGCTGGACCGCGAGCGCGGCGGTGATCCACCTGGTCGACGAGGAATACGATCACGGCCCCGAACTGGTCCGCCAGGTGGTGCCGGTGGCGGCGGCGGACACGCCGGAGACCCTCGAGGCGAGGGTGAGGGCGCTGGAACCGGAGTTCTTCGTGGAGACCTTGCGGCGCATCGCGGCAGGCGATCTTCGCCTGCCGGCGGCGGGGTGACGTGGCTTGACGGGGGAACACAATTCGCCTGCCAGGGGAGCCCAGTTTACGGGAACGCCGTTCTAGGGTTTACAGTGTCTTTACGTAACGGGTTCTCCGGGCAGGGGCGCCCTACGCGAGCTGGATGGCACGGATCTGGTTCTCCGCCATTGTTGGGTTTGGGAGCTACTAAATGAATATCAGACTTTATGCCGCCGCGGCGACCGCGGTCCTTGCTCTGGGCGCCGCTTGCGCCGCGAGCGCCACGCCAGTCGTCCTCACGGGCAACTACGTCAACACGGGTATTAGCGACAGCGGCACCCTGGGCAGCAACGGCAACACCTCGCCGGGCCTGCAGCACGATCCCACCGGGATGAAGAACTTCGGCGTCAACGACTACATCACGCCTGGTTCGCCCCACGAGGGCTTCTCGATCAACTCGAACGAGACCGGGTTCCAGGGCAATGACAACCAGTTCGGCGCGGGCGGCGGGGCGTTCCTCACCACCACGGGTCCGACGGTCATCTCAGGCGCCTACGACCACATGGCGACCTGGACCGGAGCCAGTGGCGATCTCTCGATCACCAACCTCTACTACTTCAACGATGGCGATCAGCGGGTGAACATCCTCACCACGCTCACCGCGCTGACGGACCTCACCAACCTGGCCTTCGCCCGGTCGGTCGACCCGGATCCGGACGTGAACACCAGCGGCAGCTACGACACCTTGAATCAGCGCGGCAACGCCCTGTTCAGCGCGTTCGACTTCGTCGGCTCCGCCGGCCAGACGACCGGGCTGACGCTCGGCCTGCTGAACCTGTCGGGCAACACCTACACGCACAACACCGCCATCGACGGCAACTGCTGCTCCAACCAGGACCCCTATGGCGTGCTGACCGGCTATGACGCCGGCCCGCTGGGCGACTACGGCCTGCACATGGCCTGGTCGATCGGCGACCTGGCCACGGGCAAGAGCGCTTCGATCAACTACGCCTACGTGGTCGGCGAGCACATCGGGACCGTCGGTGGCGGCGGGGTGCCGGAACCGGCGACCTGGGCGATGATGCTGATCGGCTTCGGTGGCATCGGCGCGGTCGTGCGTCGCCGCCGCGTCCTCAGCGTCGCCTAACGACCAACTCCAGTAGCGTACGGAAGAGCCCCGCCGCCCAGCGCGTCGGGGCTCTTCTTTGGCCTACGCGTCCATTTCTGATAATATTCCTTAGGCGCAATAGGCTTGTAGCCGCTATTCGGCTTGGGCCCTTCTCGCTGGACTCGACCCATTGCGGACCGTTGTTGCGTTCGCCGACGTTGGCTGCAGGTGCATTTGCGACTACCGTCCCTGACGAACAGGCCGTTCGCGGCGACCCATTGACAGCGACCGAACCGGAAGCTCAGCTCACTCAGTTCATCGAAAAGTTTTCGCCAGCAAACCAAGCCTCAATCCGAGCGGTGCGAGACGCCCTCAAGACGCGTCTGCCGAGCGCCCATGAGCTCGTCTACGACAACTGCAATTTCTTCGTCATTGGCTACTGCGCAACGGAAAAGCCATCTGATTGCATAGTTTCGTTCGCCGCATCCGCTAAGGGCGTGAGCCTGTCGTTCTACAGGGGCGCCGACCTTTCTGATCCAGAGGGTCGGCTTCTGGGAACTGGATCTCAAAATCGGTTCATCCGATTGGATGATCCTTCGACGCTTTCACACTCTGCGGTCGACGCTCTCATTGGCGAAGCTGTCGCCCGCGCGCCCGCGCCCCTCGTCAACGGGGGTCAGGGTCGTCTTGTCATCCGCTCGATCTCCGCCAAGCAGAGACCTCGACGGTGATCCCGCCCGATGAAACTCTGGCGCCGCGACCGTTCTCCAACCTTCTCGGAAGATCGGTACGTCAAAGGGCTCCGACGTCGGCCTGCGCCTTAGCATCTAGGCGACAGCCGCCGCGATCCGGTCTGACGGAACCCGTGGCTCCGGCGCCTGCAACAGCTCGACGACGTAGCCGTCAAGGTCCTTGCCCAGGCCCACAAGCCCGCCGCCCATGCTTTCCAGCGGCGCCGGTTCCCGGGTCATGACCCCGCCAGCCTGCTTGATCCGCTCGGCGGCGGCGAACGGATCGGTGACGTAGAACACCAGCTTCACCGGCACGTCCTTGTAGTTGCGCGGCGAACCATCGGTCCAGTGCATCAGCACCAGGGCGCTGCGGCTCTCGTGCACCAGGATGACCTCGTCCATGTAATCGATCTTGACGGTGCGCAGGACCGTCATCCCCAGGGCCGCCTTGTAGAACGCGGTCGAGGCGGCGAGGTCGCTGACCCCGATGCCGGTGGCGCCGAGGAAATCCGGGGAACGGGGCATGGGCGTGATCCTCTCATTTTGTCGTGACACCCTAACCGGCGGACCTGCCGCCGCAACTGCCCTCTTGCGCGGCGCCCGCGCCTGCCCCAACTGTTAAGTAGTTACTGGATTCACCCGGGTAGGTTTCGAATGCGCCTTATCGCCCTCACCGCCGCCGTGCTGCTCGCCGGCGCCTCCGCCGCGGCAGCCGCGCCCGCCTCCGTCAGCGTCGCCATCGCGCCAAAGCTGCAGAAGACCTTCGACAGCACCTATGGCGTCCGCGAGGCCGACCTGCTGACGAAAGACCTGCGGGCCTCGGTCGAGAAGTCGCTGGCCAAGACCGGCGCCTACAACGACGCGCGGATCGAGCTGGTGCTGACCGACGTGAAGCCGAACCGGCCCACCTTCAAGCAACTCGGCGACACGCCCGGCCTCTCGCTGGAGAGTTACGGGGTCGGCGGCGCCGCCATCGAGGGCCGTATCGTCGCCGCCAACGGAACCGAGACGCCGATCACCTATCGCTGGTTCGAGACCGATATCCGCGAAAGCTACGGCCGCTGGGTGTGGACCGATGCGGAATGGACCTTTGACCGCTTTGCCCGGCGCCTCGCCAGCGGCGCGGAGTTGGCCCAGCGCTGATCCCAGGCGTCCGCGGCTTGCGCCGATCTGCGGCGCGCGGTCTGATCGCCGCGCGCCTTTGCCCTGAGCGCCGCAAGAACCGTGCCGCAAGAAACCGTCCCGCAAGAAACCGCCCCCCTATGCCGCGACCTGCCCCGTCCGCCGACCTGGCGCCCATCGATCGCCTGCTGGCCATCATGGCGCGCCTGCGCGACCCTGCGGACGGCTGCCCCTGGGACCAGGAACAGACCTTTGAGACCATCGCCCCCTACACGGTCGAGGAAGCCTATGAGGTCGCCGACGCTGTCGAGGGCGGCAATCTCTCCGACCTGAAGGAGGAGTTGGGCGACCTCCTGCTGCAGGTGGTCTTTCACGCGCGCAGGGCCGAGGAACAGGGCGCCTTCGCCTTCGACGACGTGGCCCGGGCCATCAACGACAAGATGGTCCGCCGCCACCCCCACGTGTTCGCTGAAGCGACCTACGGCTCCCTGGCCGACCAGAAGCAGGGCTGGGAGGCGCTGAAGGCGGCCGAACGGGTCGGCAAGGCCGCGGGCGGCGCCGCGAGCCTGTTGGACAACGTGCCCGTGGGCCTCCCCGGTCTCACCCGCGCGGTGAAGCTCTCCAAGCGGGCCGCCACGGTCGGCTTCGTCTGGCCCACCGTGCAGGACGTGGTTGCCAAGCTGCACGAGGAGGTCGGCGAGCTGATCGCCGAGGTCGAGGCCGGCGACCTGGAAAAGGCCCGCCACGAACTCGGCGACGTCCTGTTCGTGGTCGCCAACCTGGCCCGCACCCTCGACATCGATCCCGAAGACGCCATCCGCTACACCAACGCCAAGTTCGTGCGGCGCTTCCAGTATGTGGAGCAGCGGCTGGCGGCGCGCGGGAAGTCGCCGGACCAGTCGGACCTGGCCGAGATGGACGCACTCTGGGACGAGGCGAAGGCGGCCGAGCGGGGGCCACCTTCCACCGCTCATCCCAGCGAAGGCGGGGACCCAAGCTGAGGTTCAGGACCTTCCAAATGCTGACGAAGCCATTGAATCCGCTTGGATCCCCGCCTTCGCGGGGATGAGCGGAATTTGATTCAATGCCCCCGTACTTCTGACGTCGGGAACATCTGCTCGAACTGGCCCAGGGCCTGGGGGGTCAGGCTGACGGCCAAGCGGGTCGAGCCGTCCTTGCCATCGACGCGTTCGAGGACGCGGCCGTTGCGGTAGAGCCAGGCGATGGAGGCGCCCTCCCCGGCCGGCGCGTAGACGTCCACCGGCGGCGCCTCGTCGACCAGGGCGGAGACGGCGGCCAGCAGCGCAGCCACGCCCATCCCCGTGACCGCCGACACCGGGATCGCCGGCGGGTCGGCGCGGCGGGCGTCGCCGGTCAGGATGTCGCGGGTATCGCCGTCCAGCAGGTCGATCTTGTTCCAGACCTCCAGGATGCGGCGCTCTTCCATGTCGACGCCGAGGCGGCTCAGCACCGTGCGTACGTCGCCGGCCTGGGCAGCGCTCTCGTCGCTGGCGATATCGCGGACGTGGAGCACAACATCGGCCTCCTTCACCTCCTCCAGGGTGGCGCGGAAAGCCTCGACCAGTTCGTGCGGCAGGTCGGAGATGAAGCCCACGGTGTCCGACAGGATCGCCGGGCGGCCGTCCGGCAGCTTCAGGGTTCGTAGCGTCGGGTCGAGGGTGGCGAACAACATGTCCTCGGCCACGACCGTGGCGTCGGTCAGCCGGTTGAACAGCGTCGACTTGCCGGCGTTGGTGTAGCCGACCAGCGCCACGGTCGGGAACGGCACGCGCTTTCGGGCAGAACGCTGCAGGGTCCGCGTACGGCGCACCTCGACCAGCTCGCCCTTCAGCTTGCGGATTTTCTCGGCGATCAGCCGCCGGTCGGTCTCGATCTGCGTCTCACCGGGGCCGCCCATGACCCCGAAGCCACCGCGCTGACGCTCCAGATGGGTCCAGGTTCTCACCAGCCGCGAGCGCTCATAGGAAAGCCGGGCCAGCTCCACCTGCAGCCGCCCTTCGCGGGTCCGCGCGCGCCGGGCGAAGATCTCCAGGATCAGGCCGGTGCGGTCGATCACCTTGACCTGCCAGGCCTTCTCCAGGTTGCGCTGCTGCACCGGCGTCAGGGCGTCGTCGACGATGGCGACGTCGGCTTCGGCCAGTTCGATGACCAGCCGGATCTCCTCGACCTTGCCCTTGCCGAACAGGGTCGCGGGCGTCAGCTGGCGCAGGTTGGCGACCAGGGTCTCGCGGACCTCCAGATCGAGGGCGAGCGCCAGGCCGACCGCCTCGTCCAGGCGCGCCTGCGCGGCCCGCGAAG
>NZ_JANXWD010000058.1 GCF_025351295.1 Phenylobacterium sp. | reverse complement strand
AGGAGGGTGATGTTGCCCGGGACCTTGAGCTTGGCGGTGGTGTGCCAGCCGGCCTGATCGAGGACGAGGACGGCGTGGGCGTGGGGGCTGACGTTGGCGGCGATCTCGTCGAGATGCTGCTGCATGCCGTGGGTGTCGGCGTCCGGACAACAACGCCGCCTTCAAGACCGTGATCCTGGACACCGACGCGAAGACTGTATCGGATGGGAACGGCACGCGTAGCGTCCCGGTTTCAATCAGCGAAGCGCGCTATGAATTCTCCCATGGGACGCCGCCGGCGACCTACATCTACATCGTGTCGCGCGCGACCGGCGCGATGAACCTGGTGCACCGGTGGAGCGTCAGCGCCGGTCCCGGCCGCCCGCCCCTCGTCATTGGCGGCGCAAACTTCACGTGTGAGGTCGGCGCGGCGAAGCCGAACTTCTGAGGGGCGGCAGATGCGCAGGCGCCCCGCCCCCTACCCCGCCTTCGCGAAGTAGATCTCCGCCGGCCCGGGGAACCTGCGCGCGCGCACGTCGTCGGCGTAGGCCGCCACGGCGCGGCCGATCTCGCCGCGCAGGTCGGCGTAGCGGCGGACGAACTTGGGGGTCCAGTCGAACAGACCCAGCATGTCGTCGGTGACCAGGATCTGGCCGTCGCAGCCGACCGAGGCGCCGATGCCGATGGTGGGGACCTGGACGGCCAGGGTGATCTCGCGCGCCAGGCCCTCGGCGACGCCCTCGACGACGATGGCGAAGGCGCCGGCGTCGGCGGTGGCGCGGGCCTCCTCGACAATGCGGCGGCGCTCGTCCTCGCCGCGGCCCTTGGCCTTGAAGGCGCCGTCGACCATCACCGCCTGGGGCCGCAGGCCCACGTGGCCGACGACGGGGATGCCGCGCTTGACCAGGTAGTCGATGTTCTGGGCCACGGCCGGGCCGGTCTCGACCTTGACCGCGCTGCAGCCGGTCTCCTTCATCACCCGCGCGGCGTTGGCGTAGGCGATCTCGGGCGAGCCCTCGTACGAGCCGAACGGGAGGTCGATGACCACCATGGCGCGCCTGGAGCCGCGCATCACCGCCTGGCCGTGCAGGATCATCATCTCCAGGGTAACGCCGAGCGTGTTGGGCAGGCCGTGGACCACCATGCCGACGCTGTCGCCCACCAGCAGCAGGTCACAGTGCGCGTCCAGCAGTTCCGCCATCGGCGCGGTGTAGGCGGTCAGGCAGACCAGCGGCACACCGCCCTTGCGCGCGGCGATGTCCGGCGCGGTGACCCGGCGCAGCGCGTCCTGGCGATGACTGGACAAGCTAGATCTCCTCGATCACCCGCGAGACGACGAACCCCATGGTGACCACGGCCAGGCCCACGGCGATCCACAGCCCATAGCCGCCCGAAAGCGCCGAAACCATGTCTGTCGATGGCGTGACGCGCGAAAGGCCCTGGCCTAGCACCCGGGCCGACTGTTCGGCGGTCTGCACCCGCTCGAAGACATTGGACATGAAGAGCTGGCTGGCGCCGATGACCCCGCCGGTCACCCCCGCCGCGCCGATCAGCCAGCGCCGCGCCGTCCAGCCGCGATCCAGCCGCCGCTCGATCCGCTCGGCGAACGCCTGGGCGTCGGGCAGGTCGGGCGCCTCGGCGAACAGGCGCTCCAGGCGGCGTTCGAAATCGAGCTCAGCCATTGCCACGCCTACCTTCCAGATCGACGCCGCCGGCCTTGGCGTCCGGCGCCAGTCGCGCTCTGAGCTTTTCCAGACCACGTTTGACATGTGATTTGACCGTTCCAAGCGGCAGGTTCAAGGCCTCGGCCGCTTCGCCATGGGACAGGCCCGCGCCGTAGCACATGGAGACGCAGAGCCGCTCGGCGTCGGAGAGGCTCTTCAGGCCCTCGTCCAGGTCGATGCGGTGATCGGCGTCCCGGGCCGTGGCGTCGGCCGCCTCGTCCACCCCCTCTGGCAGCGCGGTGAGCCGGCGGTCGCGCTGCAGGCGGCGCAGGTACTGCCGGGCCGCGATCTTCTTCACCCAGCCCGCGAAGGTGCCCTCGCCGCGGAACTCGGCGATCCGCTCGAACGCCGCCAGGAAGGCGTCCTGGGCGGTGTCGTCGGCCTCGGCCGCCTGGGCCCCCATCCGGCGCAGTAACCCTCTCACGGCCGAGCCGTGCCGGCGCACCAGCTCCCCGAAGGCGCGCCGCTCGCCGGCCGCGGCGTAGGCGCAGAGCTCCACGTCGTGCAGGCTGGCGAAGCTGGATTGTGGTGCGCCCGACATGGGCCTGTTCCCCCGTCCGGCGCGGCTTAGGACTTCGGCCGGTTCAGCAGGCCCAGCGCGATGAACGCCAGGCCGATGAAGATCGGGAACGAGGCCACGCCCAGGAACGGGAACAGCGCGTCGGGTTCCTCGAAGCTAAGGGTGAGGCCCAGGGCCGCGAAGCCGACGCCGACCCCCAGCCAGATGATGCCGATCCGCAGGTCGCGCTGCGGCGACGGCGGCAGGCCGGGGGCGCGGACGTTGCTGGACATCGCGTCGATGATCTCGGTCGGCAGCGGCTGGCCCTTCTCGATGGCGAGACGCAGCGTCTCGGCCATCCGCTGGCGCTCGACGCTCTTCAGGTAGCGCGGCACCAGGAACAGCGATGCAATGGATCCGAAGATGATCAGGACGATGAAGACCGGTTCCATGGAATGTTTTCCTCTCCAGGATTCAGGGGACGGGATCGGCCCGTTTCTGATGATGAGAGCCGCGGCGCCCCATCATCAGATGCAGAATACCGGATGAAAGCTTGGTCATGATTCAAGACCCAGCGCCGCGCCCGGGCGGCCGCCCATCAGCGGGACGGTGACGATCGCCGCCAGGGTCAGGCAGGCCGCCACCGGGGCCAGGCCCTGCGACAGGGCGATGAGGGTTGGCGACAGGGTGGGCCACAGGCCCCACAGCACCAGGCCGCCGACCCCCGTGACGCAGGCCAGCATGGCGACGTCCGCCTGGAAACGGCGGCGCGCGATCCGAACCATCACCGCAGCGGAGAACAGCGGGTCGCGGGCGGGGGGCTGATCCTGCGCGAACAGCGCCTTCATCCGGTCGTCAGCGTCGGTCTTGTCAGGATCTGGCATCGGAACCTCCCAGAACTTGCAGCAGCCGCGCCCGGCCCCGCGCTACGTGGCTCTTAACCGTGCCCAGCGGCAAGCCGAACGCGTCGGCGGCCTCCGCGTGGCTGAAATCCGCCGCCAGGCACAACGCCACGCAGGCGCGCTGGTCCGGCGGCAGCTCGGCCATGGCGGCTTCTAGCGCCAGCCGCTCGCCCGTCATGGACGGGCCGGATGGCGGATTTTCGGCCGCGTAGGTCCTCTCCCGCGCCCGCTCGCGGCCGCGCGAGCGAAGGGCGGTCAGGTGTTTGTTATAGCCGATACCGCACAGCCAGGCGCGCACGCTGGCCCCGGCCTTCAGCGCCCCGATCCGCGACCATGCGGTGAGGAAGGTCTCCTGCGCCAGGTCGTCGGCCATCGCCCAGTCGCCGCAGGTGCGGCGCAGGAAGGCCCGGAGCGGCTGCTGGTGGCGGTCCACCAGGCGCGCGAAGGCGCTGGTCGATCCCGCCTGGGCGGCTTCGACCATCGCCAGATCCAGGCCTTCGAGGCTCATCGGCCCCGGAACACCGTGGCCAGCACCGCCACGGCCAGGTTGCCGACCGCGACGCAGGTCATGATGATCGCCACCAGCCGGAAGGGCCAGTCGAGCCCCGGGACGTCGGCGTACTCAGCGGTGAACCAGAACCCGGCCGCCACCGCCCCGGTGACGATCGCCCCGCGCCACGCGCCATAGGGGCCCGAGCGCCAGTAACCGCGGTAATAGCGGCGCGCATAGCGGCGGCTGTAGCGGTCATAGGGGTCGAAGGGTGGGGCCCCCGGGGGTGCGTCGCCGATCTCGTCCTCGCGCAGGGCGCGAAGCAGTTCCGGGGGCGGGTCCTTGCCCTGGGCGGTGTAGGTGCGCAGCAGGTCCAGCCGGTCCTTGCTGCGCTGATAGGACAGCCACCGGTCCCAGGCGCCGAAGACGAAGAAGCCGATGGGGAACAGCAGCCACCAGAAGCTGAAAAAGAAACCGGCCATCGTGGGGAAGCTCCGAGGCGAAGCCGGGGCCATCCCCGCCTTCCTTTGCCCCTAGTCGCCGCCGGTCCCGCGATCGGATGCAGAATCGCTCAGGCCACGGCGGCCTCCACGTCGTCGACGATGTAGCGAACCTGCGCCATCGGCCGACACTGCCTCAGCTGGCGAGATCCGCATAGGTGTCGGGCTTGAACCCCACATAGAGCCGGCCGTCCACGTCCAGCACCGGCCGCTTGATCATCGAGGGCTGGGCCAGCATCAGGTCGATGGCCCTGGCCTCATCGATCCCCTGCCGGTCGGCGTCCGGCAGCTTCCTGAACGTCGTGCCGGCCCGGTTGAGCAGCACCTCCCAGCCCACCTTGCCGGCCCAGGCCTCCAGGGTGGCGCGGTCGATGCCGGCCTTCTTGTAGTCGTGGAAGGCGTAGGCCACGCCGTGCCGGTCCAACCAGGTCCAGGCCTTCTTCATCGTGTCGCAGGTCTTGATGCCGTACAGCGTCGCGGCCATCGTGGCCTCCTTCAGGGCAAAGTCAGCATGGTGAAGATCGAACTCCCCAAGGACAGCCGCGACGCCCTGGCCAGGGCGCTGTCGAAATACCTCAAGGACGACCTGGACGTGGAAGTGAACGGATTCGACGCCGTCTTCCTCCTGGACTTCATTACCGAGACCGTCGGGCCGCATTTCTACAATCAAGGCCTATATGACGCCCAGGCCATCCTGGCGAAGAAGACCGACGAGATCGGCGAGGCGATCCTGGGGCTTGAGCAGGCCGTAAAGCGCTAGGTCCCCCCAACGAAAAGCGCCGCCCCTTTGCAGGAGCGGCGCAGGTCGAAACGAAGATGGGCCTCGGTCTAGAACTTCTTCTTCACGCCCACCTTGACGGAGCGGCCGAGCGGATTGCCGACGAACGGGTCGTAGCTGAGCTCGAGGCGCGCGCTCGACGGATCCTCGTCGAGCACGTTGAGCACCGACGCCGTCAGGGTCAGGTCGTTCGGCATGGCCCAGCGGTAGGTTAGGTCATGGGTGATGAACGCATGA
This sequence comes from Phenylobacterium sp., assembly GCF_025351295.1. GTDB lineage: Bacteria > Pseudomonadota > Alphaproteobacteria > Caulobacterales > Caulobacteraceae > Phenylobacterium. The sequence continues at coordinate 51,735 of NZ_JANXWD010000058.1, read as the reverse complement.
ACCCGCAGGCCGAAGGTCGTCAGCTTGCAGTTGGTCGCCGTGCCGGCCTGGGCGTTGGCGACGTTGCAATTGCTGGACGGGCCGGTCTGGACGGTGGTCGGCCCGCGGTCGTCGTCGGCGCCGTCGATGTAGTTGATCGTCCAGCGCAGGTTGTGCGCGCCGTAGGTGTAGTCGGCGTAGAACTGCCCGCGCCAGTCGGGGATGGTGCCCGGCAGGCGGTTGTAGTTGGTGAAACCCGCCGCTTCATAGGCCGGCGACACGGTGACGCCGCCGAACACGAAGGCGGCCTGCTTGTAGTGAAGGACGTAGCTGACGTTCGCCCCCAGATCGAGCGACCCGCCCATCAGGTCGTCGAAGCGGTAGGTGACGTCCACGTCGATGCCGTCGGTCTTGATGGTCGGACCGTTGGTGGTGTCGGACCTGATACGGGCGATGTCGTTGCCCACCGTCACGCCCTGGGTGCAGGCATTGTTGTTGTTGAAGGTGATCAGGCTGCGCACTGCGCTGGCGCAGTTGGCCAGCTGACTGCCATTGCCGGTGCCAGCTACCGCGCTGGCGATGACGTTGGCGGGCACGGAGACAATCTGGTCCCTGACGCGATAGCGCCAGTAGTCGGCCGTGGCGGTGAGGTTGCCGTACTTCAGGATGGTCCCGACGCTGTAGGTGAAGGCCTTTTCCGGCCCCACGTTCGGGTTGCCGAAGAAGTCGACCGACTTGAAGTTATTGCCCGCGGCGGCGATGCCGGACAGGCCCGTGACACCGGTCGGCGCCACGTTCGTCGACGTCGGGCCGCGGAAGGAGGTGCCGATCGAGCCCCGCAGGGCGATGCCGTCCATGATCTGCCACTTCAACCGCGCTTCCGGATTGAACGTGGAACCGGTCGCGCCGCCGTAGTCCTCGTAACGCGCCGAGAGCTGGGCGTTGATGGCGTCGGTGACCGGCAGGTTCAGTTCGCCGAACAGGGCGTAGACGTGCTGGTCAAGGCGCAGCGGGATGTTCTGGCCCAGGAAGATATAGGGGCCGGTCTTGAACGCGCAGTTGGTGACCCCAACCACCGGGCAAGGCGTGATCTGGGCGTTGTAGAACGGGCTGCCGATTTCCTGATGGTAGGTGATGTTGCGGTACTGACCCCCGACCGCCCAGCCCACGCCGCCGCCCGGCAGGGTGATCGGCAGCTTGCCATTGACCACCGCGTCGACGACGAAGGTCTCCTGGTTGGCGATGAACCTCTGCCGGTCGAACAGCGAGGCCACCAGCTTCGGATCGTTGGCGTTGGCCGAGACATAGCCCGGATTGGTCAGCCCCAGCGCCGGGTTGCTGGGATAGGCGTTGGAGAACGGGTTGTAGTACTGGCAGCCATTGGCGCCGGGGGTGTTGCCCGTGCAGCCGAGCCCGCCAAGGCCGTTCAATGCCCGTTGCAGGCGGTCGATCAGGATGTCGGTGGTCTGCTGGTTCTGCCGCTCGCTGATGTAGGTGACGCCGAGGTCATAGCCGATGCCGTAGAAGCCGCTGTCGCCCTTCAGGTCGGCCGAGATCCGGATCTCCTCGTACTTGCGGCTGCCCTTCTGGCCGCCGAGGCCGCCGGTCGAGTTGTTGCCGCCATTGGCGAACGGCCGCCAGAGGGTCGCCAGGGCGTTGGTCGCCACGCCGACAAGCGCGCCGTTGCCGGTTTGCTGCAGGAAGGTGTTGAAGCCGGGGTTGCTGGAGGGAACGCTGAACACGTTGACGCTGCCCGGGCCGTTGGGACCCGAGGTTTCCGGATAGCCGGGCGAGAACCGGATCGCGGGGATCGAGGTCTGGGAATAGAGGCCCTCGACGTGGAACTTTGCCTTGTCGCCGACGTCGGAGTTGAACTCGGCGTAGGCCTGGTAACGGTCTTCCCGCTCGACCAGATTGTCGAAGTTCACATAGGTGAAGTAGCAAGCGGGGGTGTTGCCGGTGAAGCCGGCGAAGCCGCCGACCGCGCTGCAGTTGGCATCGACCGCGAAGCCGAGGGGCGTGGTGCCGGCGGCGCCGCCCCGAATGGTGAACGCGCCGGGGTTGCCCAGCACCGACCAGCCCGACGGGTTGGTCAGGTAGGGCGTCTTGGTGAAGCCGCGATCCGTGTCAGAGAGTTCGGAACGGTGCTGGTAGCCAAGGCTGACCAGGATGTTCGAGGTGTCGCCGACCCACCCGTAGAGGATGCTGGCCGTGTAGTCGCCCTTCGAGCCCGGCACATAGCGATAGTCCGCCTGGGTCTCGAGCCCGGAGAAATCCTTGCGGGTGATGAAGTTGGCGACGCCGGCGATCGCGTCCGAACCATAGGTCGCCGCGGCCCCGTCCTTGAGGATCTCAACCCGGCCGATGGCGGCGACGGGCAGCAGATTGGTGTCGGCCGTATAGCCGGCGAAGCGCTTGCCGTTCATCAGCACCAGCGTGCGCGCCGGTCCCAGGCCGCGGATGTTGATGGTGCCGCCGCCCGAGCGTCCCTGCGCGGCGGTGGAGAACTGGTTCGAATCGCCCAGCACCGGACCGCTGATCGGCAGCCCCTTGATCAGTTCCAGCACCGACGGCGACCCTCGCCGTTCGATCTCAGCCTGGCCGATGACCGCCACCGGAATGGCGGTGTCCTTGGGCGTGCCGGCGATGAATGAGCCGGTGACCACGACCTCCTCGACCGAGGTGGGCTTATCGGCGGCGGTCTGCGCCCGGGCGGCGCCAGCGACCACCGCTGTGATGGCAAACACGACGGCGGATGCGCCATTGAGATAACGTGATTTCAGCATTCGGTTTTCCTCCCCAGGAATTGGCGTGCTCGTCAGAATTCTGACTGAGTTGACGCTTTGATTTCCCAGGATGTCATCGGCCGGTGATGTGCGCCATCCCTGTTCCACGAAAACCTGTTCGCGTGAGCAGAACGCCTGACGCGCGGCGCTTGAGAGAGCCGCAGACGTGGCGGCGGTGACCGTGAACAACTTCAAAGGAGCCGGCGCGAGGAGGCGGCGTCTGGAGTTACGCGCCGATGGACCAGATTCGCGATGAGCTGTTCGAGAAGGCCGCGTAAGCGGGCTGACGCTCCAATCGCCTGCTCGCGCTCGGTTATGACCGGGCGCCGGCGCCAGGTTGTCGGGGGGACGCGGGACGTCAGGACGACCTGGCCGACGCGCTGCCCCGAACGCCACCGTCGCGGAAGCCTCCTACGCGCCCGCAAGGCGCGCCGCGCGCCGTCGCATCCCCGCCCCAATCAGTCCGAACCCGGCGATCAGCATCGTCCAGCCGGCTGGTTCGGGGACGCCGGCCGTAACGACATTGCCGAAATACTGGTCCCAGATGCCGTCTCCACCCAACGCGTCCTCGGTAAAGGTGATGGATCTGAACGGTTCGAGGCTTGAGATCTCGATCCACGCCACCGCGCCGTGGCCCGGATCGTTCAAGGTGAACGCGCCGGCGCTGGTCGTGTCGGTGGCCACGTCGAAGGCCGATCCGGTGTTGCGGACTTCGCTGGGCAACAGGCTGACGCCTGTCGACACGGCAAAGCCGATGCGGTTGACGGCCCGGGCAAAGGTCAGCACGAAATCCTCTTCGCCGCTGATCGCCAGATCGGGGGTGGCGGCGGAACCCGCGCTGAAGCCCGGCCCGTCGAGCCAGTTCGTGATGTAGAGGCTTCCCGACCGGCTGGAGACCGTGCTTCCGGTCAGGGCGTCCGTGGCCGAAAAGGACACCACCGAGGATCCGCCGAAGACGCCGCTTGTCCACGCGCCCGGACTGGCGAACACGTTCGTCCAGGTCAGGAGCGGGGCGGAGGCGCCGAAGGCGGCGATGCCGGCGGCGACGTTGTCGAATCTCGTGACAACCAGGGACGCGTTGGCGGCGCCCGGAATGACGAGCGCGGCGAGAGATGCCAGCAGGATGGCGGTGCGCATCAGGGTCTCCGTTCGATGGCCGGGGCAACCGGCGGTTCATTCGGGGCATGCAGCCGGCGACGGGGCCTCACGTCGACCGACCGGTCAGGCGCCGCCGCTGCAATACCGAACCTCATGGTCATGGTTGTCGTCGTCGCATCCAGGTCGACATCCATGGTCACCGAGCTCGGCGCGCGGCGCGCTACCTGAATAGGTAGAGTTGGCGATCTTTTTGCGGGGCGTTTGAATGCTGGCGAGCGTCGGACGCGGGCAAGCCGCCGTGCCCCTCGCCTCAACTCTTGTACCAGCCGAATCCCGGGATCGCCGTCACCGGCGTGCCGTCCATGGCCGTGAGGCCCTTGAACGCCACCGCGCCACCCGTCGCGCGGCCGGTCGGATGGACGACCGAGTAGCCGAAATGCAGGTGCGGTTCGCTCGAGCCGTTCGAATTCCCGACCTGCCCGATCTGTTGCCCCACCGCCACGCTGTTCATCCCCGGCGCGAGGCTCACCAGCACGCTGCCGGGCACGAGATGGAAATACCCCGCGAAGCTCCCGTCGCCATGATCGATCATCACGAAATTCCCAACGCCCACCGCCGGGTTGCGGTTGAAGCCGAAATGCTCCGGCATCCCATCCTGCACCAGCACCACCTTGCCTGCCTTGGCCGCGAACACGGGCTGCTTGTAGGCGTAGAACTCGACATTCAGGGTGCAGGACCCGCTGTGCGTCCCGTCCGGGTTGGCCACGCACGTGCCGGCGAATGTCGGCCCGCCGGGCTGCTGCACCATCAGGATGTCATAGCAGTAGCGTTCGCCGATATTGCCGTGGCTGTCCGTACCCGTCGGGCTGCCGCTCTGGTCGGTAAAGGTGACGTGATCCGGCGCATTGCCCCATTGCCACAGCCCCGTCGCCGGCGATTTCAGCGGTGGCGCCAGGATCGCCGGCGACATCTCCGCCACCGGAACCACCATGCCCGCCTGGCCCTGGGTCGTCTTGCCGCCCTCCGTCAGCGTGTAGAGCAGATCGACCCGCAGGGTCGGCCGCACCCCGGTCATCGTCACCGGCACGCCGGCCACGAACCCCGCAAACGCGCCCTTCAGCGGGACCCGCCCGTCCGGGTTCGGCGGAACCAGCGTCCCGTCCCGGTTGAAGAACCATTTTGGCGGATTGATATCGAGGTCCGGCGTGTCGGACAGTTCCGAGAACAGACGCACCCTGAGATTGTCGATCGTCACCTGCACGGTGGAGCGCGCCAGGTTGATCACATCGCCCGCCAGTTGCAGCCACTGCACCGGCGCGCCGTCATGAAAGGCCGGAAAGACCTCGACCGGCCGGTTCCACAGCCCGACAAACACCGGCGAGGGCGTCGCGATATTCTCCGGCTCCGCGAACCCGGCCCGCCGGATCGGCACGCGTCGCAGCAGATGCTGCCGCGTCCCGTCCGCCGCCACCGCATGGATCGAGACCACGAAGCTGAACGGATTGGTGTCTCCCGACAACGGCGTGCCGCTGGTCAGCACCAGGCTGTCCGCCTGCGTCGAGCCCAGCGGCAGCGGCACCACCGCGTCCTCGAACATCGCGCCTGGGACGAACAGCCCGGCCATCCCCAGCACCGACCCGCCGGACGAGACCATCAACAGCCGCGCCTCCTGGATGTTCACCGACTGCTGGGTCAGGTTGGTGACCGTCAGGTCGAGCGTGATGCCCAGGCTGAGGCCGGGCAGCGCCGGCACGGCCGAGGTGATCGTCCCCGCCCCGCCGATCTCGATCAGCGCGGCCTGCGCCTCCGGCTGGGCGATGCAGTCCTGCTCCATCTGCGCCAGCACCGCGGCCACTGACGTCGTCCGATGTCCGCCATAGACCATCACATCGCGCAGCACCGAGAGCGGCGCGTGCACGCCGCATTTCCCCGCCGTCGCACGCAGGCTGAACTGGGTCATCGCCGCCTCCCCTACTGGAGCGTCACGAGAATCGGGATCAGCCCGGATCCCGCGGGCAGCGCCGCCAGGGCCTTGCCCAGCACCGCGCCGAACGCCCGCGCCGGGTCGGCCGCCTTCATCGCATGCCCCGGCGTCGACGACGTGGTGAGCAGGTCGCCCACGGCGATCGCGCCCGGTCCCGCATCGACCTTGCAATAGACCTTGCCCAGCAGAGCCAACGGCGCGCGCCGCCGCCCGGTTTCGCGCCGATCCAGCAGGATCCCCGGCCGATAGCCGCCGATCCCGGAGATCACCCCGGCCACCCGGTGGTCATAGGCCGCATCGCTCAGCCGCAACCCGCCGTCGTCGGCCAGCGCCATCACCGATCCGGGTTCGATCCCGCCCAGCTCCGGCACGTCGAATTCCTCCGCGCAATCGGCGTTCTGCATGGCGATATCGCCACTTGCCCCGCTCAGCGTGATCCGGGCGGCGCCGGCGTGATCCAGCACCAGGATGGTCCCGTCATGCCCACCCCCGCCGGCGCGGATGGTGCCGTCCAGGCCGCGCAGATGGATCGTCGCCTGGTGCAGATCGTTGTTCGCTGTCGTCTTCTCCGTCGGCCACAGCCCGACCTCGCCGAACCCGTTCGCCGTGCTGAACGTCGCCTTCACCTGGGCCAGCACCACAGACGCACTGGACGGCCCGTTGACCTGGAACTCGCCCGTGCCGCCGTGCATCACCGCCCGGGGGTTGCCGTTGTCATCCATCAGGAGCACCCGGCCATGCTTCCCGCCGGCGCCCACCGATATGAACGGCGCATTGCCGTTGTTGCCATTGACGACGATGCTGTCCGTCGCGTTGGGATCGCTGATGATGTCGACTTTCCCGGTCATTCGCCTGCCCTTGATCCGATGCCCGCCAGCGGGGCTTCCATGGAAGGATCATGACCGGGGCAGGCGTGGCGGATAGACGCGACGACCTTCGATCCGATGCGAGTGGTTGCGAGTTGGCGCGTCAGGCAGAGGCCAGCGCCGGGGCGTCGCTACCCCCGGTATCAGGGCCATGAGCTCGTCTTCGCAAGCAAGCCCGTCGACTCCGCGCCAGGCGTTGGCGAACGCCCTACCAGGTCATCTACGAGGCCTGGACCAAAACACCGTCAATCTTCAAGATCGACCCGCACCAGCTCATTCCGGGACCATACATCTAATGCAGACGGCCTTCGCCGTGGCATTGGCGTCAGACATCGAGCCGGTCAGTGACGACGACATCGGATCTCTCGATCCGTCCGTCATCCGCGTGAGCCACCACCGTCAGGTGTCGATCGGAGTCCCGCGGAAGCCCCACGCTTTGCACGAGGAGCGCAAGCCGGTTCGTGTCCTGGACGATGTGCAGCGACTCGGCCTGCTCGCCCCCTGCCTTGGTTACGCTACAGCCTTGGGGACTTACCGACGCGGTCCGAACGGCGCAGGTTTTGGCGGTCCGGGTCAATGGCGCGCCATGCTTGACCTCTTCAACGACGCCGTTGGGCCAGTGCGTTAGCGGAGCGCCGCACCCCGGGGGACTTGCGCCCTCACTGCTTTCTCGATCCGTTTCGAGCATGTCCACGCCGGGTCGACGGGCCGTCGCGCCTTCGCCGGCTCCAAAAAGCGGAGAGCCCGCGTCCCGTCGGGATGAGCGTTGCTCGTCTCAGGAGGTCGCGAGCCCGCCACGATTCGCGTGCGCCCCCGGCAGCGACGATCAAGGCCAGGTCGCCGGGAGCCATCCGCTTCGCAGAGTCAGGCGCGGGCGTCGAGGCCCCGGAATGCGGCGACCGCGCGCGCCGCCGTCTCCGCGGTCCGCGCCGTCTGCTGGCCCGGCCGGTAAAGTTCGCCGCCCAAGCCGAAGGCCCTGGCGCCCGCATCGCGCCAGCGCGACAGGTCCGACGGCCCGACGCCGCCCACGGCCCAGACCTCGGCGTCCGACGGAAGCACGGCCTTCAGCAGCCCCAAATGGCCCACGCCATAGGACGCCGCCGGAAACAGCTTCAGGCGCCGGGCGCCGGCGGCGTAGGCGGTGAAGGCCTCGGTCGCCGTGGCGAACCCGGGCACGGGCTCCAGGCCGCGCGCGAGCGCCGCCCGGATCACCGCGGCCTCGGTGTTGGGCGACACGACGAACCCGCCGCCGACGTCCGCCACCGCCTCGACCTGGTCGGCGGTCAGCACCGTGCCCGCCCCCACCGCCATGCGCCCGGCGAATTCGGCGGCGATCGCGGCGACGCTTTCCAGCGGATGCGGCGAGTTCAGCGGGACCTCGAGCGCCCGAATGCCGGCGCCAAACAGGGCCGCCGCGTGCGCGACCGCCTCGTGCGGTTGGATCCCGCGCAGGATTGCCACGATCGGACACGCCGCCAGGGCTGGCTCGAGCTTCATCACGCCACCGCCTTCCAAAGGGCCAGAAGTCCCGCGCGCACCGCCGCCTCGCCGTCGTGAATCTCGCAGGCGACTCCCCGCGCGGCGAGAGCCCGCGCGTAGAGGCCGCACAGGCCCACGTCGCCCAACAGGACCACGGGGTCGCGTTCACCTGCGTCCAGCAGCCGCGACGTCGCCGCCACGTCCGCGCCGATCAGCAGGCCCGACAGGTAGCTGGCGGTGCTCTCCGCCGGCTTGCCCTTGCCCACCACGCGCGCCCGCGCCGTGAACAGCCGCGCCGCGAGCGCGTCGCCCTCGCCAGCGGCCGCCACCCCCTCGTCGAAAGCGGCCATGTCGTCGGCGGGCGCGTCGGTCTTCAGGACGCCGTGGGCCGTGAGCAGGCCGAAGAGTTCGCCGGTCATGGCCGTGACGAAGGCGGTCAGCCGGCCGTCGTCGACCGCCATCCACTTAGCGTGGGTTCCCGGATGACAGATCAGCCGCCGACCTACCGCGCGGGCCGGCTCGGCGGCCAGCCATCCGAAGAGCTGGGTCTCCTCGCCGCGCATGACGTCGCCCTGGCCATTGAATCCCGCCGCGCGCACGCCAGGGACGATGCGCACCCGGTCCCCGACGTCCACCAGACCCGCGGCGATCTCCGGGAAGCCGGTGGGACAGTCGACATAGGGCGCCAGGGTCCAGCCGAGGTTCGACCCGACCATGCCGCAGAGCATCGCTGGGAACTCCCTCGCGCCCAGGGCCTTTCGCACCTGCGCGAACCGCGCCGGCGCCTCGCCCGCCGCGAGCCGGGCGACGCCGAACGGAAAGTCGCGGGAGGCCACCACCTCGCCGTCGTCGGCGAGAGTCCAGGCCCTCAGGTTCGTGGTGCCCCAGTCGCAGGCCAGCAGCGTCGCGGTCGCCATCAGGTGCGGCCTGCGTCCACGACGAGATTCTGGCCGGTCATCATCCGGCTGTCGTCCGAGGCCAGGAACAGGGCGGCGCGCGCGATGTCGTCGGGCGCGATCCGTCCCGGCAAGGCGACCTGGCGCGCCCAGTCGGCTTCAGCCTGCGGCGTCAGCCACAGTTCGAGCTGGCGCTCAGTGACCACCCAGCCGGGCGACAGGGCGTTGACCCGAATTCCGTCGCCGCCCCATTCCCGCGCCAGGCCTTTGGTCAGACTGTTGATTGCGCCCTTGGCGGCGACGTAGGCGGCCATGCCGGCCGGGCCCCAGAGCGCGTTTATCGAGCCGACGTTCACGATGGCTCCACCGCCGGCGTCTCGCATCATCGGATAGACTGCCGTGGCGGCGAGGAAGACCGGATCGAGGTTGACCGCGAGCCCGGCTCGCCAGGCCTCGGCCGAGGTCTCCGCCGCCACATGACGACTGTCGTCGGCCACATTGTTGACGAGCACCGTCACCGGGCCCAGGGCTGCGGCGGCCTCCCGGATGGCCTCCGTCAGGGCGGCGGCATCAGTGACGTCCAGGGCCCGGAACCAGACGCCTGGCAGGCTGTCCGCCAGAGCCCGCCCGGCCTCCGCCTGAAGGTCGACAAAGGCGACCTTCGCCTCCTGGGCGTGGAACTGCGCGACGAAGCTGGCGCCGATGCCGCTCGCGCCGCCGGTGATGAACACCACCCGATCCTTAAGGCTAGGATACCGGGCGAAAGCCATCAGTGGGACTCGCGCGTCACGTCGGCGCTCGACTTGCCCACCAGGAAGTCCAGGTCCACGCCACGGTCGGCCTGCAGCACGGTGTCGATGTAAAGCTTGGCCCAGCCGCGGCTGTAGGCGGGCGCCGGGCGGGCGGCCTCCCAGTCAGCGCGCCGGCGGGCCAGTTCGGCGGCGTCGACGACGAGCTCGAGGCTCCGGTTCGGCCCGTCGAAGGCGATTTCGTCGCCGTCGCGCACCAGGGCCAGCGGCCCCCCAGCCTCTGCCTCGGGCGCCACGTGCAGGATCACCGTGCCGTAGGCCGTGCCGCTCATCCGGGCGTCGGAGATGCGCACCATGTCGCGCACCCCCGCGCGCAGCAGCTTGGCCGGCAGGGCCATGTTGCCCACCTCAGGCATGCCCGGGTAGCCCTTCGGCCCGCAGCCCTTCAGAACCAGCACCGAGTTGGCGTCGACCTCCAGCTCGGGATCGTCGATGCGGGCGTGGTAGTCCTCGATGGTCTCGAACACCACCGCCCGGCCGCGGTGGGTCAGGAGCTCGGGCGACGCGGCGCTGGGTTTCAGGATCGCCCCGTCGGGGCAGAGATTGCCACGCAGCACCCAGACCCCGGAGGACGGCCCGACGGGCGCCTCGCGCGTGCCGATCACTTCGCGGTTCCAGACCTCGGCGGCATCCGCGATAGCCCCTTGGGCGAACCCCGACACCGTGACGGCGTCGCGGCGCAACACCGGCCCCAGTTCCTTCATCACGGCCGGGCAGCCGCCGGCGTAGCAGAAGTCCTCCATCAGGAACCGCCCCGACGGCATCAGATCGACAAGCAGCGGGACCTCGCGCCCGATCCGGTCGAAATCCTCCAGGTAGAGGGGCAGGCCGACCCGCCCGGCCAGGGCCAGCAAGTGCACCACCGCATTGGTCGAGCCGCCGATGGCCGCGTGCATCAGGATGGCGTTTTCGAACGCCTCGCGGGTGAGGATCTGCGACAGCCGAATGTCTTGCTTCACCAGCTCCACGATCCGGTTTCCGGTCAGGTGGGCCAGAGTCTTGCGGCGGGCGTCGACGCCCGGGAGGCTCGCATTGTTGGGCAAGCTGACGCCCAGCGCCTCGATCAGACTGGCCATGGTGGAGGCCGTGCCCATGGTGTTGCAGGTTCCATGGCTGCGGCTCATGCCGGCCTCGGCGCCCATGAAGTCAGCCAGGCTCATCTCGCCGGCCCTCACCGCCTCAGAAAAGCGCCACACGTCGGTGCCCGAGCCGATATCGCGTCCCCGGAACTTGCCGTTCAGCATCGGTCCCGACGAAACCACCATGGTCGGCAGGTCGACACTGGCCGCGCCCATCAGTTGGCCAGGCGTGGTCTTGTCGCAGCCGCCCAGCAGCACCACCCCGTCGATGGGGTTGGCGCGGATACTCTCCTCGACTTCCATGGCCAGGAGGTTGCGAAACAGCATGGCCGTCGGCCGCATCTGGGTTTCGGGCAGCGACATGGCCGGGAACTCGATCGGCACGCCGCCCGCCTCCCAGACGCCGCGTTTCACGTACTCGGCGAGGTCGCGCAGGTGGAACTGGCAAGTTACCAGTTCGGACCAAGTGTTGCAGATGCCGATGACCGGACGGCCGTCGAAAACATGCTCCGGCAGCCCCGTGCCCTTGATCCAGCTGCGGTGGATGAACCCGTCCCGGTCCAGTTTGCCGAAGTTCTTCTGACTGCGCAGCGGCTTACCCATGGGGCGGCTCCTGGTCGATGATCGGGCCGTCATAAAGTGGCAGGGGCAGGCCCGCGACGCCGGGCTGGAGCGCAAAGACCCCACCCGCCAGCGGCTGCGAGCGCCGGGCGTCCTCGGTCAGGCCGTCCCAGGCGCTGGTGACGAACAGGGTGGCCAGATCAGGCCCGCCGAAAGCGCAGCTGGTCGGCTGTTCGATGGGCATGGGGATCATGCGGTCGATCCGGCCATCGCGCGCATAACGAACCACACGCCAGCCACCCCACTGGGCGTTCCAGAGACAGCCCTCCGCGTCGATCGCACCCCCGTCGGGCGTGGCGGCCTCATCGCGGGTGTCGGCGAAAACCGTGCGGCCCAAGGGATTCTGCGGGTCGCACGCGTAGAGCGTCTTCAGCTGCGAGTCCGCCAGATAGAGCGTCTTGCCGTCGGCGCTGAAACTGACGGTGTTGGGGATGTGGAGGTCGTCCAGGATCACCTCGGTGACCCCTTCCGGGTCGGTCCGATAAAGAGTCCCTGGGCGACACCCGCCATCGTCATCCATGGTGCTCCACCAGAAACATCCGGACGGATCGATCTTTCCGTCGTTGGTGCGGTAGCCGGGGGCGAAGTCGAACGGCGTGACGATCCGCAACGCCTCGTCGGCGGGGTTCCAGTGCGCAAGCCCCTGGTCCGTCGCCACCAGCAGCCCGCCATGCCGGCACACGGCCGCGGCGCTGGCGCGAACCTGGAGGTTGGCCGAGCGGCTTTGGCCGGTGACGGGCTCGTACCAGTTCAGCGTCCGGCCCTTGATGTCGAACCAGTAGAGCCGCCCCTCCTCCGCCGACCAACACGGTCCCTCGCCCAGTCGGCTGGCGCTGTCGACGACACAGACGACCTCAGATGCCTTCGTCACGCAGCACTCCCCGGCTCCGACGCAGATTGCACATCGAACCGCGCCTGCGCGAGGGTCGGCAGTCAATTCCCGGAGATCAGGGCGATGGTGGACGCCGCGGCCAGGGCCGCAAATCGACAGGCTCTCATCTCGGTCCCCCCTCTGGCGGCGGGGTAGTCTCCCCTTGCTCGCCAGTCCGTTTATTGTAATTATCGTCAATAAATAGGGCCTAGCCGGATAAGGCGTCAAGCTCAATTAGGCATACCGTCAATAGGGGGCTTTGAAGCTTGGACAGGTCTGACAGCGCCGCCGCGACCCGGGCCGATCCCGAGGCGGATGTCCGCCCGAGCGTCTCGCAGAAGCTGTTCTACAGCCTGGGCCAAGTCGCCCAGACCGGCGGCTTCGACACCGCCATCGCCTTCGTCTTTTTTTACTACACGGCCGTCCTGGGCCTCTCCGGGGTCCTGGTGGGCGCGGCCCTGGCGGTCGGCCTCGCACTGGACGCCCTGGTGGACCCGCTGGTCGGGTCCTGGTCGGACAATCTGAAGTCCAGGCTCGGGCGGCGGCTGCCGCTGATGATGGTGGCGATCCCGCTGATCACGGTCTCCATTGCCCTGCTGTTCGCCCCGCCCCCTCACCTCAGGCAGGGGCTGCTGTTCGGCTGGCTGACCGTCACCTCCGTCGCCACCCGCGGCTTCATCTCGCTGTTCAACGTTCCCTACATCGCGCTCGGCGCGGAGATGGCGACGGGCTACGCCGAGCGCACCAGCGTGGTGGTCTACCGGTCGGTCGCCGGCGTTGCCTCCGGCGCCGCTATCACGGCCGTCGGCTTCTCGGTCTTCTTCGCCCACGGCGGGCTGCAGAGGCCCGACGGCTATCCGGGATTTGGCCTGACGGTGGCCGCGATCCTGTTTGTCTGCATGTCCACCTGCTGCCTTGGCCTCGCCCGATACGCCGCCTCGCTGCCGCAGCCCGAGCGGACGCCGGAGCCCATCTGGCGGCGCATGCCGACCGAGCTCAGCGAGATCTTCGCCAACCGGTCGTTCCGCCTGCTCTTCCTTTCGGCCGTGATCACCTATGTGGCCCAGGGCCTGAACGCGACCCTGAACAGCCACGCCTTCGTCTTCGTCTGGCGCCTGAAGAGTGAGGACATCCAGTTCATCACCTACGCCTTCCTGGTGGGCATTCTTCTGGGCGTGAGCGCCGCGCCGGTGATCCAGCGCCGGCTGGAAAAGAGGAACGTGGTGCTGCTGGGGCTGTCGCTGCTGATCGCCAACTGGCTGGTGGTGCAGGGCTCATGGCTGCTCGGGCTCTACATGCCGACCGGACAGGCCGCGATCCTGCCCATGCAGATCAACTCCTTCGTCGCCGGCATCGGGATCGGGTTCGTGTCCATCGCCTATCCATCCATGATGGCTGACGCGGCGGACGAGCATGAACACCTGTTTGGGCGCCGGCGCGAGGGCCTCTATTTCGCCGGCCTCGGCTTCGCCAACAAGGCTGCTACGGGCGTCGGTGTCCTGCTGGCGGGCGTTGCTCTGGATTTGATCCGCTTCCCGAAGGACATCGGACACCAGGTCGGAGCCCTGCTGCCGTACGAGGTGCAGGTGCGCCTAGTGCTGGTCTGGGGGCCCCTGGCGGCTGTGATCGCGGTGATCTCGATGCTGATCTTCGTGTCCTACGGCATCACCCGCGCGCGCCACGACGAGATCGCCTCGGAGCTGCGCAGGAAGCGGGCGCTGGCGCCCGGCGCGACTGCCGAAGCGCCGGCCGAAGCGCCGGCCGGATGAGCGGCCAGCGGACGCCGGGACGTGCTAAGCGCTTGCGCCCCGCCCGCCGGCGCAATATTATTGACGCTTCCTATAATAGCACTTGAATCGCCGCAGCAGGGTTAGAGCATGGACAGAGCGCGTGACGTGACGGCGGACCGCGACGCCTGGAAGACCGATCCCAAGGTTCAGGCCCTGCGCGCCCATCTAGAGGCCAACAACGGTATCAAGGGTCTGGAGGTGCTGGAGCCATGTGACGCCCGGCATGCGGTCGATATCTTCCGCCGCGACGGGTTCGTGGTCATCGCCAATGTGCTCGACAGCGCCCGGACCGAGATCCTCGCCCGGGGCTGCGCCGAGGTGGCCGGCGAGATCCTGGCGCTGGATGACGGGCGGAAGGGCAACCGCGGCTCTCACCGCTATTCCTTCGGAGGCTCCAGCCTCACGCGCAGCCAGCTGCACCGGCCCGAATGGCAGATGCTGCTCGATATCCCGGTGGTCACCGAGGCGGTCACCGCCATCTTCGGATCGCCCGACTATGTGCTGCGGGCCGCGAGCGGCGACTTCTGCCTCCCGGGCGCGGTGGAATACCAACCGCTGCATTCCGATGTCCGCGACTGGAGCAGTAGCGCGACGACGCCGTTCAGCGCCTTCCACGATCCCCGTGGCCAGCTAACCATCCGCGACCTGCCCTGCCCCTACATCTGCGTGAACTTCCTTCCCCAGGACGTCACGGCGCTGAACGGGCCGACGCGGCAGATCGCCGGCACCCAGCATTCTCGCACGCCGATCCCGACGCTGGCCGAGGAGCCCGAGTGGATGCGGCTCAGCACCGTCTGCCCGGCGCCCGCCGGCGGCATCATGATCCGCGACGTCCGCGCCTGGCACGGCGGGACGCCCAATCTCGCCGACGCGATACGATCGATCCCCAACCTGGAGTTCTACGCCCCCTGGTTCCGCGAGCCGATCGTCCCGGGGATCAGCTACGACGACTATCGCAGGCTCTCCGAACGGGCCCAGCGCATGGTCCGCCACTGCGTCGCCGATTCCAGCGAGACGCTCGTCACCGGACCGACCCTGCGGGCGCCATGACCCCGTCCCCCAGGAGCCCGATGCCATGAAGTATCGTCAGCTTGGCCGATCCGCCCTGAAGGTGAGCGAGCTCTGCCTCGGCACTATGAATTTCGGGCCGCAGACCCCGGAACCGGAGAGCTTCGCCATCCTCGATGCGGCGATCGAGGCGGGAATCAACTTCATCGACACCGCCAACCAGTACGGCGGGCGCCTGGGGGTCGGAGCCACCGAGTCCCTGCTCGGCCGCTGGCTGGCGCAGGATCGCGGCCGCCGGGACCGGATCGTGCTGGCCACCAAGGTGCACGAGCCGATGTCGGACGACGTCAACGACCGCGGCCTGTCCGCGCGGCATATCCAGATGGCCTGCGACGCCAGTCTCCGGCGGCTCGGGGTGGATCACATCGATCTCTACCAGATGCACCACATCGACCGGAGCGCGCCGATCGAGGAGATCTGGCAAGCGATCGACCGACTGATCGCCCAGGGCAAGATCACCTACGTGGGCTCGAGCAACTTCCCCGGCTGGGCGATCGCCCAGGCCAATGAGAAAGCGATCGCCCGGCAGCGGCTCGGGTTGGTCGCCGAGCAGAGCCTCTACAACCTTATCGAACGGCGCGCGGAGATGGAGGTGCTGCCCGCCTGCCGCGCCTATGGGCTTGGGGTAATCACCTGGAGCCCGCTGGCCGGCGGCTTGCTGGCCGGGCGCGCGGCCGGTCCTGGCGGGCGCAGGGGTTCGGAGGACGCGGTCCGGGCCGCGGCCGCCCGCGCCGGCCAACTGGGCCGCTTCGGCGCGCTCTGCGATGGCCTGGGCCAGTCCCCGAGCGCCGTGGCCCTGGCCTGGCTGCTGCGGCAGCCCGGGATCACGGCGACCATCATCGGGCCCCGCAGCCTGGACCAGCTGGCCTCGGTGCTGCACGTCCCGGACCTGGCGCTGGACGACGAGACCCTGGCACGGATCGAGGAGATTTTCCCGGCGTGCGGCCCGGCGCCGGAAGCCTACGCGTGGTAACACGCGCGGGGGCGGTGTGGCGGGCCGGCAGCGTGCCCGTGTGGGGCGGCCATCTGGCCTATCATCGCACCGGCGGCGACGGGCCGACCCTGGTGCTATCTCACGGTCTTACGGACAGCGGCCTGTGCTGGACACGCCTGGCCCGGGCCCTGGAGGCGGAGTTCGACGTGGTCATGCTGGACGCCCGCGGCCATGGCGACAGCGCCCGGCTGAACGAGGGCGCGCCGCACGACCCTGCCCGCGACCTCGGCGAAGCAATCGAAGCCCTGGGCCTGCCCTCGCCCATCGTGATGGGCCATTCGGTCGGCGCCCGGGCGACAGCAGCCTACGCCAACACCCACCCCGGTCGGGTGGCCAAGGTCATCCTGGAGGATCCGCCGTTCCTGCCCCTGGCCGACGCGGCGGCGACGGCTGCGCGCAGCCGAAAATTCCGCGACCAGGTCGAGCGCTTCCAAGCCATGACCGAGGCGGAGATCATGTCCATGGGCAGGACCGCCTCGCCCGGGTGGCACGACGGCGACCTCCCCGCCTGGGCGGCGGCAAAGCGCCAGGTCGATCCAGGCGCCTTCCCGGCCTACGTCGCGCCCTGGCAGGCGCAGATCGACCGCATCGACGTACCGACCCTGCTGATCGGGGCCGACCCGGAACTGGGCAGCCTCGTCACGCCGGCGGTTGCGGCGGAAGCGACGGGCCTGAACGCCAACATTCGGACCGTCCGGATCGGCGGCGCCGGCCACAATGTCCGCCGGGAGAATTTTCCGGACTACCTGGCCGCGGTCCTCCAGTTCCTGCACGGCGCGTAGAAGCGGCGCTAGGCCTTCAGCGGCCGGTCGCGTTTCAGGCCGGCCAGGCCGCTCGTGATCAGCTCGACACAGAGCTCGGTGGCCGAATCAACGTCCACAAGGCCGTCGGCGACCAGCTTTCCGGCACGGTCCGTTATCGCGGACAGCAGCTCGACGACGGCGATCGCCAGGGGCAGCGGCAGGTCATAGGCTTGGCGTGTGGCCCGTACAAAGTAGCGAACGGTCCGTTCGCGGTCGGCCCGGCTCTCCTCCTCCATCAATCGCGCCACCGACGGATCCGACAAAAGGGCGGCGATCAGTGCGCCGCGGTCGCGGGTCTGCTCGAGATAGAGCCGCGTCGTCTGGCGGATCAGATCGACATAGCTTTCGGCCTCGAGCGCGCTGACCATGCCACGGTCTCGCAGTTCAGCCTGTTCGCGCGATAGCAGCGCGGTCAGCAGGGCGTCCCGGGTCGGAAAGTAATTGTAGACCAGCCCCTTGCTGATCCCAACGTCGCGGGCCACCCGCTCCATGCTGACGGCGTGGAGGCCCTCGTCGAGGATCAGGCGCGCGGCTTCGTCGAGGATCTGCTCGCGGCGGGCCTCGGGGGCCAGGCGCGTACGCTTGCGGGTTTCGGCAAGGGTCATGGGGACTCGATCCGCCAGGCCGCCAGACCCGCCGGCGGCAGGTCGCGTCCACCGAGCACGTAGCGCGCGCCCACCGGCGCCGGGGTCCGGCGCGTTTCCGGCGAGAAGTTGAACGCGAAATGGACGTCCCCGCGCCGTCGCAGCCGGACACCCTCCTCGAGCGTTTCGACGGGCAGGTCAGCCTCCAAGGCGACGCGGGCGATGACGAGATCGAGCAGGGCAGTCCCCGGCCAGGTCGCAAGATAGTGCCACGACTCGCGGCTCGCCCAAGCGGCTCCGCCCTCGGCGAACGTCGCCAGGGCCGGTAGGTCAGTCTCCAGAACCTCGCGCCACAGCCGTCCGGCGAACGTCCGCCCAGCGAGCTCGACCTCGGGTCCAGCGCCCGGCCTCAGGCTTTCCACGCGGGTCACCCTCACGGGCAGCCGGCCCTGCAGGGGGCCAGGTGGCAGGCTCGCGGGGATGTGGCCCTCGCGGGTGCGCGATCCGGTCCGCGGACCGAACAGGACCACGGCGCCGCACGCCTCAAGGGCGTCCAGCGTGGCTTCGTCCAGGATCGGCAGCGAGGGCGCGACGACCAGGGCGTAGCCGGTAAAGTCCGCATCCGGCGGCACGATGTCGACGTCCAGCCCAAGGCGGCGGAGCGCAGTGTACATCTCGAACGCCAGCTGCAGCCAACGGAAGCCCCTGGCGTGCGGCTGGACGCCAAACTGCCAGTCTGCCTCGTAGCTGAACACCAGAGCCACCGGCGCGCGGCGGCAAGGCTCCGGCTCGCCAAATCCAGCGAGCTCCCGTGCGACCTCGCC
The DNA here is from genome assembly GCF_025351295.1 of Phenylobacterium sp. GTDB lineage: Bacteria > Pseudomonadota > Alphaproteobacteria > Caulobacterales > Caulobacteraceae > Phenylobacterium. The sequence goes on along the minus strand of NZ_JANXWD010000058.1, from coordinate 33,204 downwards.
GGCCTCGACGCCCCCCTGGTCCAGCACATTGTCTGGCCGGTTGAGGCCGGCATGCATCTGCTCCTGGCCGAAAGGCGCCTGGCGCCATCGGAAATAGGAGACCACCTCGGCCCCATGCGCGAAGGCCTCCCAGGTCCAGGACCGCACCATGCCTGGCAGGGGCGCGGGATTGTAGCGGGCCCAGTTCACCGGCCCCGGCTGCTGCTCCATCACCCACCAGCGTCCACGGCCGACGCCGCGGTAGAGGTCGTGGTGGAAGGCCGACACGTCCGGGTGTCCCTGGCGCAGGTAGCGCAGCTTCTCGTCCTCGGGGAACCAGAACTGCTCCAGGAATCCCAAGGGATAGGAATCCCAGCTCGCGAGGTCCAGGTCGCGGCCAACCGCGAAGTGGTCGAACTCGGTATAGAAACCCATGAAGTTGTGGGTGACGTCGCGGCCGGGCGACAACCGGCGCAGGATCTCCACCTGCAGGCGGTTGAAACGCGCCACCTCGTCCGAGGCGAAGCGGTTGTAGTCCAGCCGATGGCTGGGATTGGCCTCGGTAACGGTCAGGTTCGGTGGCTCGACCTCGTCGAAGTCGCGGTACTCCTGGGACCAGAACGCCGCCCCCCACGCGCGGTTCAGGGCTTCGACCGACTGGTAGCGCTGGGCCAGCCATGTCTGGAAGCCGCGAGCGGCGTTCGCCGAATAGCTGAGCGTGGTGTCATGGCAACCGAACTCGTTGTCGGTCTGCCACGCCCCAACGGCAGGGTGGCGGCCGTAGCGCCCCGCAACCGCCTCGGTGATGCGGGCGCACTCGGCGCGGTAGGCTTCGCTGGAAAAGCAGTAGTGGCGGCGCGAGCCGAACCGGCGCGGACGGCCCTCGGCATCCAACGCCAGCATGTCCGGATGGGCGTCCACCAGCCACTTGGGCGGAGTGGCCGTGGGCGTGCACATGACGACCTTCAGCCCCGCCCCCGCAAGAGTCTCCACCGCCCGGTCCAGCCAGGCCCAGTCGAAGCGGCCGGGCTCGGGCTCGATCCGGCTCCAGGCGAATTCGCCGATACGGACCCAGGCGATTCCCAGTCCGGCCATGCGCAGCGCATCGTCCGCCCAGAACGCCTCCGGCCAGTGTTCCGGATAGTAGCAAACGCCCAGCTTCATGCCCCACTCTGACCTTTACGCAAGATGCCCCGCTCACCCGCCATCGGATTGGTGTCGGCGCAGCGCAGCGGATGCGCGGGCCGGGCGCCCGCCGAGGATCCCGTTTCTATGAGGTTCAAGTTCGACGATTTGCGGAACGTGCGAGACGCGCGCCCGATACTTTCCATTTTCACGGTTTCTGTCGAACGCGTCCCTGTGCTATCGGCTAGGACACTATTGACGATTAGTATAATAGATCGCTTCGCCCGTCTATGGACTCGCGTCTGGTGTCAGTGCTTCGTCTGCTTGGTTGCCTGCGGAAAGATGGACTGTTCACCCATGCTCTGCGATCGCAAGCTTACCGGGAACGTGAGGCCGCTGCCCGGCCTGCCTGAATTTGGGACGGGGGTGGGCTGATATCTGCCCCACCCCCTTATCGTGTGAGTTCTGGCGGCGAAGGTCCCGACGACCCCGCGAGAAACTCGACGCGTTCGCGCAGAAAGACGAGAAAGGTTCTCGCCACGACGGATAGCTGCTTGCTTCGTGGCCAGACGACGTACCAAGAGCGCCGCAACGGAAAGCCACGGACGTCCAGCTCGACCAGCTCGGACTGAGTTGCGTCCGGGCCGACCGTACTACGCGAAAGGACCGTCAGGCCAAGCCCGGCCGCCACGGCCTGCTTGATGGCCTCGTTACTCCCAAGCTCGAGTTTGACATGCAGGGGGAGTCCGCGTTCCCGAAACTCCCGCTCAACAGCCGTGCGTGTTCCGGAGCCTTGTTCTCGCATCACGAAAGCAACGTCGGCAAGATCGGCGATGGGAATCCGACGACGGTTCGACCAAGGGTGCGAAGCCGGCGCCAATACCACGAGCGGGTTCTCCATCAGCCGTTCACTCTCTATCTCCAAGCCGTCCGGCGGCGCTCCCATAATGTAGAGGTCGTCGCTGTTGTCGGTAAGGCGCTCGATCAGGCGATGCCGGTTGAGGACCTGCATGGAGATGTCGATCCCAGGGTACAAATCGCAGAAGGGCCCCAGCACGCGCGGCATGAAGTATTTGCCGGTGGTCACCACGGCGAGACGGAGGCGACCCTGCTTGAGCCCCTTCAGGTCGGCGATGGACTGCTCAAAGCGGCTCCAGGTCTCAAGCCAGTCGCCACACGTCGTCAGCAGTTCGCGCCCAGCGTCGGTGAGATGACGGCGCTTACCGACGTATTCGAACAACGCCAAGCCAACTTCTTCTTGAAGTAGACTGACTTTTTTCGACACAGCCGGCTGCGTCACATGCAGCTCCTCGGCAGCACGAGAAATGCTGCCTAGTCGGACTACGGTCTCGAACGCCTTCAACTGTCCCAACGTGATCCGCATATTCGGCACCGTGATCGTCGACCATAACTAAAAGGTTATCCCTGGGCCAATTAAAAGTCATTTCGATTTTGGATTGGCGGACCCCATCCTCGCTCGAAATATTGCGATAGCCGGGAGGGAGCGACGATGCACACTGACCCAATGGCGCTTGCGGCGACCTCTCGCTCTCGTGAGGTTTTGCTTCGCAAGCTGGATGGGCCCGCATCGCGGGCGTGTTGATGGCCAGGCGCGCTCAGTTCGGCGATTCATCGTGTCGGGCGATGGCGCCACGCGGGCAATTTCCAATAGTCAGTAAGTATCGCGTCTGACTTCTAATTCAGTCAAAGTCGTATCCTTAGAAACGTCGCTATTTTTGCCATTTCAACGCTTTTACGTGTTCAATACCATAATATAGAAAATATGCTCGTTGGGGGATGCTCTAGTGACTTGCGCAAATACTGATCATCAGGCGTCTCGGACTGCGTGTCGTCTCTGCCGCGATTTTCTCGGCGGCTTCAGCTCCGGCGACCGAGGATGACGGGTTCGGCCCAGCCGCCGCCGACTAAGATTACCCGCGTGGCGGTCGCCAATCGGGGAGAAGCGGCAATGCGCTTCCTCAGAACGGCGCGCAGCTGGTCAGGCTGCCACCGGACGCCTCTGGAGACCGTGGCGCTATACACGTACGCCGACGAAGGCGCGGCCTTCACGCGCGTGGCCACGCGCGCCGTGTGCCTCGGCGAACCTGTGACGCGCGGCGCAGACGGGCAGTCATTCAGCACCTATCTCGACATCGACAAGGTCATCGCCGCCGCCAAGGCGGCAGGGGCCGATGCACTATGGCCGGGCTGGGGCTTCGCATCGGAGAGGCCGGAACTGGTCGAGGCCTGCGCGGCCGCGGGCCTGGCGTTCCTGGGTCCGCCGGCGTCCGCCATGCGGGCGCTTGGTGACAAGATTGCCGCCAAGCGGCTGGCGGAGTCCTGCGACGTGCCCGTCAGTCCCTGGTCCGGCGGGGCGGTGGACGAGGCAGGTGCGACCGAATGGGCCGAGCGCATCGGCTATCCGGTGCTGCTCAAAGCCACCGCGGGCGGCGGCGGTCGTGGCATCCGGCGCGTCGAACGACCCGGGGAGATCGCCGACGCCCTCCGGTCGGCCGCCGCCGAGGCGGCCGCAGCCTTCGGCGACCCCTCCATCTTCGTCGAGGCCCTGGTTACCGAAGCCCGGCACATCGAGGTCCAGATCCTGGCGGATCAGCATGGTGGTGTCTGGGCGCTAGGCACACGCGACTGTTCCATGCAGCGGCGGCGTCAGAAGATTCTGGAAGAGGCGCCCGCCCCCGGCCTGACGCCGGAGGTCGAGGCGGCGCTATGCGCTGCGGCGGTCCGGCTGGCGCGCGCCTGCGGCTATGTCAACGCCGGCACGGCCGAGTTCCTGCTGCTTCCCGATGGCCAGACCTTCTACTTCTTGGAGATGAACACCCGCCTGCAGGTCGAGCACACCGTCACCGAGGAGGTGTACGGGATCGATCTGGTCGCTCTGCAGATCGACATCGCCAGCGGCTTGCCGCTGGGCGATCGGCCGCCCGCGCCGCGTGGCGTCGCCATCGAGGCGCGCCTGAACGCCGAGGATCCGGATCAGGATTTCGCCCCGCGCGCGGGGCGCCTGCTACGCTTCCGCCTGCCGCACGGACCGGGGGTGCGGGTCGATTCCGGCTACGCCACCAACAATGTGGTCCCCACCCATTTCGATTCCATGCTCGCCAAGATCATCGCGCACGGCGCGACCCGCGACGAGGCCTTGGGGCGGCTGGAGGCCGCGCTCATCGAGACTGAGGTCGTGCTGGATTGCGGTCTTTCCAACCGCGCCCTGCTGGTCGACCTTGTGGGACGGAGCGCCTTTCGCTCCGGCGCCGTCAGCACCGCCTGGTTGGACGCTCATCTGCTGAGCCGCCCGTCCCCGGCCGACCGCGCTCACCTGGCTGCCGCCCTCGCAGCGGCCGCGATCGACGACGAGCGCCGCGTGCGCGCTGGACAGGTCGCCAACTTCGTGGAGGAGGCGCAACGCAGCCTCCCCCGCACGCTCCCCGTGCAGGGACCGTTGAGCCTTCGCTATGAATTGGCCGGAGGCACGATCGAGGTCGAGGTGGCGAGCCTGGGCCCGCAGGAAAAGCGCGTGCGCAGCGGACCCTGGGAGGCGCGCGTCCAGACCGAGCAGATCACCGACTGGACCCAGCATCTCTACATCGGCGGCGAGCGCTTCGTCGCCGTCTGCTGTGCGACGGCCTCTGACGTGCAGGTGGAAGTGGAGGGGGTCGCCCATCGCTTCCGGCGCGTTTCCGACGGTCGCGTGCGGGCCATGCTGCCGGCGGCGGTGGCGCAGGTGCATGTGGGAGTCGGCGATGTGGTCGCCCCCGGCGACCGCTTGGTGACGCTTGAAGCCATGAAAATGGAGACCGCGGTCGTGTCCCCCGTCGCCGGGTCGGTCAGGGCCGTCCTTGTTCGGCCCAGCGGCCTTGTCGCGGCCGGGGACGTGATCGTGGAACTCGACCCCGCCCCGGACGGCGGGACCCAGGCGGCCGCAGCGGCGCCGGGTTTGCCGCCCTTGCGCGCGGCGCCGCCTGAGCCCCTGCGCGTCCTCGAAAGCCGGCTGCTGGGGTTCGACGTGACGGCCGACGAGGCCGGGACTGCGATGGACGCCCTCCGGGTCGGGCCGCCCCAGCCTCGCGCGGCCCTGATGCGCCTGGTCCGCTCGGCTGTCGTCCAGGAGCAGCTCTTCAAGTCCGGGCCCTACGACGATGCCGTCAACGCGTTGGGCGAGAGCAGCCTTTCGCAACTGGCGTGGTTTGCCCACCACAGGCGTCTCGCGGAAGAACGGTTGTCGGCGCGCATGATCCGCCGCCTGAAGCGCTTCCTTGACCTGCACGGTCTGCGCGACGACGCCGATCCGAGGGTCCCGTCAGCCCTGATGCGGCTCTTCCAGGCGCGGGAGGCCGAGGGTTCGCAGAGCCGCCTGCTCCTCGAGCTTCTCCACGCCCTCGCCCGCTTGCCGCCCCCCGAGGCCACCAGCGATGCAGCCGGCGAGACCGACCCGCCCGTCGAGCAGAGGGTGCTGTTCGAGAAGCTGGCGGGGGAGGCCCTTCAACGCGGCGATCGCCAGGTCGCGACGGCGACCTGGAACCTCGTCCATCTCTGGCACGACCTGCCGGCCCGGCAACGGGCGAGCGGGGCCGACGCCGAGCGCGCGGCCGGGCTCTGGGCGCGGAGGCACGCCGCGGGCTTGACGGATCTGCCCCTGGATGTGCTGGCGAACTCCGTCCCCGACGCGCCTGGGGCGGCGGACCTCGCGCTGTCGATCCTGCTTGCCCGCTTCTACCCCGATCGGGTCGAGGCATCCGCCGAACCTGTCCAAGGGCGAATCCCGCGCCGGATTGCACGGGCTGGAGGAAGGGCGGAGATCGCGGCCTTGTGGCTCGCCGATCCTGCGGACTTCGTGGCGGCCCTGAGGGCGCTACCCAGCGATGTGGAAGCCGACGTCTGGCTTCGCTCTGCGCCGTCGCAGACGGTGCTGGCCACGGCGGCCGGCGATCGGCGCGCCCGTTGGACCGCCCTCTGGGTTGAGGCCGGGGTGCTCCGCGCTTCGACCTGGCGGCCGGTTGGCGAGACGATGCGCGAAGTGGAGTTCCTGGCGGACCTGCACCCGGCCGATCCCATCGCCCGCGAGCTCGCCCGCTACTCCGCTTTCGCTCTACGCCGGGAGCCCGCGCCACCCGGCGTGGCCGTCTTCCGCGCGACGGCGGGAAAGGACGAGCGCCTGCTGGCCTTCGCCAGGGTCGAGACATTCGCGCCCGTGGTCGAGGGCGATTTTGTCAGGGTGCCGCATCTGGAGCCGGTGTTTCTCGAGGCCGCGCAGGCTTTGCGCGACAGCCTGCGGACCGCATCGGGACGCGGGCCGGAGATGAACCGCATCGCGATGTTCGTCCGCCCACCGGTCAACCTTACCCAACCGCAGCTCCAGGCCCTGGCGACACGCCTGGCCCCGGCCAGCCTGGATCTCAATCTTGAGACCGTCTCGCTTGTGGGCCGCTTCACCTTTGGCGAGGGCCATGCGAGCGAGCGAGCCGTCGAGTGGCGCGAGTCGCTCTCGATGGGCCCGCGTATCCAGGTCGTGCCGCCAAGGGACGGCCAGATAGCCATCCGCTCGCTCTTCGAGCAGAAGGTGCTGGGCGCGCGCCGACGCGGCCTGTTCCATCCCTACGAAGTCGTCACCTGGCTGACGGCGCCGAAGGAGCCCGGCGGGCCACCGCGCGGGTCGTTTGAAGAACTGGAGCTCGACGGGCCCACCGGAGAGCGCCTCGTCGACGCGCCACCTCGGGCTTGGGGTGAGAATCCGGCCGCCGTCGTCGTGGGCCTGGCGACCAATCCCTCGCCCCGGTTCCCCGAAGGTCTTACCCGCGTCCTGATCATCGGCGATGCGACGATGGAGATGGGGGCGCTGGGCGAAGCGGAGTGCCGGCGCATACTTGCCGCCTTCGACCTTGCCGAGGCGCGAGCCCTGCCGGTCGAATGGGTGGCGATCTCATCCGGGGCGCGGATCGCCCTAGAGTCGGGGACGGAAAACCTCGACTGGACGGCCGCCGTGCTGCGCCGGATCATCCGCTTCACCCAAGGCGGCGGCGTGGTGAACGTGATCGTCGACGGGCCCTGCGTCGGCGCCCAGTCGTACTGGAACGCCGAGGCGACCATGCTCATGCACTGTCGCGGGGCGCTGGTCATGACCCCGCGCGGCTACATGATCCTGACCGGAAAGCGGGCCTTGGAGGTGTCGGGCTCGGTAGCCGGCGCCACCAATGAAGCGATCGGCGGGCTGGATATAATGTTGGCGAACGGCGAAGCGCAATACGCCGCCGGCGACCTGCATGAAGCCTACGATCTGCTTCTGACGCATTACGAGTACACCCACGTTATGCCGGGTGAGGCGCGCGCGCGCGCGGTCGCAAGCCGTGACGCTTCGGACCGGGACGTTCGCGCCGAGGCCTACGACGGACCGGGCGGCTTCTCGCGTGTCGGCGCGATCTTCGACGAGGCGACCAATCCTGGCCGCAAGAAGCCTTTCGCCATCCGCCCGGTGATCCGCGCGGTCGCCGACCGGGATGCGCCCCTGCTCGAGCGGTGGCCCGGGTGGGCCGACGCCGAGACCGCGGTGACCATGCTTGGTCAGCTGGGCGGCCAGCCGGTGTGTTTCCTGGGTATCGAGTCCCAGCCGGTCGCCCGCCGCGGCAGCCGGCCGGCCGACGGCCCGGCGGCCTGGACCAGCGGAACCCTGTTCCCGCAGTCCTCGCGCAAGGTCGCCCGCGCCATCCGGTCGGTCAGCGGGGTCTGCCCGGTGGTGATCCTAGCCAACCTTTCCGGTTTCGACGGCTCGCCGGAATCCATGCGCGAACGCCAGCTCGAATTCGGCGCGGAGATCGGCAAGGCCGTGGTGGAGTTCGACGGCCCCATCCTGTTCTGCGTGATCTCCCGCTACCACGGCGGCGCCTATGTGGTGTTTTCGCGCCGCCTCTCGAACGACCTGAGGGCCATAGCCCTGGAGGGCAGCTTCGCAAGCGTCATCGGCGGCGGCGCAGCCGCGGCTGTCGTCTTCACCCGGCAGGTCGCCGAGCGGGTTGAGGCCCATCCTCGCGTCAGGGCGGCGCGCGCTGAGTTGGCGCAGGCGACGGAAGGCGGTCACCGCGCGGCGCAGGAGCGCTACGAGGCGGTTCGCGCCGACGTCGAAGCTGAGGCGCAGGCCGCTTTCGCCCGCGAGTTCGACACCATCCACAGCGTCGCCAGGGCGCTTGACGTCGGTTCGCTGCACGAGGTGCTGCCGGCCGATCGGTTGCGGGCGACGCTCTGCGCGAGCCTGGCCGGTCCGGACCACGCACCGTCTTCGCCGGCTGTGATCGCGGCGGTGGACGCATGAGACCGGGAGCAAGGGAGCTCTAATGCTCGATACCGTAGAACACGCGGACGTCCGGCCCGCCGCGGCGACGCCGCGCCGTGCCGAGGTCAACCCGATCGCCGACCGGGCGGCCTTCGACGCCGCCCGCGCAGCCTGTCGCGCCGACCCGGGCCGCTTCCACGGCGAAATGGCCCGCCGCAATCTGCACTGGTTCGCGCAGGACCTGGGCCCGAACGGCGCCTGGATCACCTTCGACGCCGCCAGCAGGGCCTGGTCAGGTTGGGATGCGGCGACCGCCGCGCCGGTGACGCCGAACCTCCCCCCGCAGTTCCAACCCTGGACCCGCGCCTTCAACGACGACGACGCGCCCTTCTTCCGATGGTTCGATGGCGGCCTGACGAACGCCGGCTTCAACGAGGTCGATCGGCACGTGCTTGCGGGCCTGGGCGACGAGCCGGCCTTCATCTTCGAAGGCGACCGTTGGGACCAGTCGGTGAACGGCGGTCGCGGCGGACCGGTCGTCGAACAGATCGTCAGCCGTCGACGACTGCTCCTCGAGGTCGCCCGGGCCGGGATCGTCCTGGAGACGCTGGGGCTGGAGCGGGGCGACCGTATCGCCCTGAACATGCCCAACATTCCCGAACAGGTCTACTATACCGAGGCCGCCAAGCGGCTGGGCATCATCTACACGCCGGTCTTCGGCGGCTTCTCGGACAAGACCCTCTCCGACCGCATCCACGACTCCGGCGCGCGCGTGGTCATCACGGCCGACGGCGGCTTCCGCAACGCCCAGATCATCCCGTTCAAGAAGGTCTACACCGACGCGGCCCTGGACAACTATGTGCCGGTCGCCGCGGCTTTGTCGGTGCTCGAGGCGGAGCTCGCCCGGCTCCTGGCGCCGCCGGCCGCCGCGCTGATCCTCAGCCGGGCGGCCGAGACGCTGGCGGGAGAAATCACCGTCGAGCGCAGCGACATCATGCGCGGCGTCGGCGCGGCTCTGGCCGAACTCGTCGATTCCGCGGTGCTCGATGCGGAGGCGGCCAGCGGCGTTCGCACCGCCATCGCGCGCGCACTCGTGGCCGCGCCGCCGCGGGTCGACGCTGTCGTCGTCGTGCGCCACACCGGCCAGGGCGACGTGCAGTGGCGGCCGGAGCGTGACCGTTGGAGCCACGACCTGATCGGCGAGGCGACCGGGCGGCTATTGGAAGGCGCGCGCGGGGCGGGCCTGGATGTGGCGGACGAGGCGGCTCTGCTGGCGCTGGATGACACCGATTTCGTGCGCGCCATCTGGGCCAGCGCCGCGCCCGTGGCGCTGGACGCCGAGTTCCCGTGCTTCATCATCTACACTTCGGGCTCGACCGGTAAACCCAAGGGCGTCGTCCACGTCCACGGCGGCTGGCTTTCCGGCGTGATCGAGACCCTCCGAATCGCGTTCGACGCCCGGCCGGGCGATGTCATCTACGTCGTCGCCGATCCCGGCTGGATCACCGGCCAGAGTTACATGATCGCCGGCGCGCTCGCGGCGGGCGTGACGAGCGTCCTGGCCGAGGGCGCCCCGCTGTTCCCCTCGGCCGGTCGCTTCGCCGCGACCATCGCCCGCTACGGCGTCCAGATCTTCAAGGCCGGTGTCACCTTCCTGAAAGCGGTGATGCAGGACGCGCAGAACGCCGAGGACGTCCGGGCCTACGACCTCTCGGGCCTGCGCGTGGCCACCTTCTGCGCCGAGCCCACCTCACCGTCGGTGCAGCAGTTCGGCATGGAGCTGATCACCCCCTGGTACATCAACTCCTACTGGGCGACCGAGCACGGCGGGATCGTCTGGACCCACTTCTTCGGTAACCCGGATTTCCAACTGCGCGCCGACGCCCACGCCTGGCCGTTGCCATGGATCGAAGGCGAGGTCTGGGTGGCCGATAAGGAGATGCCGGACGGCAGGGCCATCGCTCGTCCGGCCGATCCCGGCGAAAAGGGCGAAGTCGTCATCGCCGCACCCTACCCTTACCTCGCCCGGACGATCTGGGGCGACACGGCGAACTTCCGGGTCGAGGGCGCGCGCATCGCCACCGCCTGGAAGGGCGACGCGAAGCGCTACGCCGAGACCTACTGGAACCGCTGGCAGGGCCGCCTCGCCTACACCCAGGGCGACTTCGCCATATGTCACGAGGACGGCAGCTTCTCGTTCCACGGCCGCAGCGACGACGTGATCAACGTATCGGGCCACCGGCTGGGAACCGAGGAGATCGAGGGCGCGATCCTGCGCGACCGCCAGATCAATCCGGACTCTCCCGTCGGCAACGTCATCGTGGTGGGGGCGGCCCACCGCGAGAGTGGCCTCACCCCGATCGCCTTCGTGCGGCCCGTCGAGGGACGGCGGCTCGGACCGGACGACTATCGCCGCCTTACCGAACTGGTCCGGCAGGAAAAGGGCGCCACCGCAGTGCCGTCCGCCTTCATCGAAGTGTCCCAATTTCCCGAGACCCGCAGCGGCAAGTACATGCGCCGCATGGTGCGCGCGATCGTCGAGGGCGCGCCGATCGGCGACGCCTCGACCTTGCGCAATCCGGAGTCGCTGGACGAAATCGCCAGCGCCGTCGAGCAGTGGCGCATCCGCCACCGGCTCGGCGAGGACCAGAAGAGCTTCGAGTATTTCCGCTACTTCCGCGTCCAGTATCACGGCCCAGTGCAGGGCCCGCGTATCGCGGCCGTCACCTTCAGCAACCCGCCGGTCAACGCGCTCAACGAGCGCGCACTGGACGAACTGAACACCGTCGTCGATCACCTGTCGCGGCGCGAGGACGTCGGAGCCGTCGTGTTCACCGGCGAAGGTGCGACCTTCGTCGCCGGCGCGGACATCCGCCAGATTCTGGAGGACGTCCACGGTATCGAGGACGCCCTGCCCCTGCCCAACAATGCGCACCTTGCCTTCCGCAAGATCGAGCGCATGGCCAAGCCCGCGATCGCCGCAGTGAACGGAGCCGCGCTGGGCGGCGGCTGCGAGTTCGCGCTGGCGTGCCACTATCGCCTGGCCGAGCCGACCGCGACCTTCGGCCAGCCGGAAATCCGCCTCAACCTGCTTCCGGGTTATGGCGGCACCCAGCGGCTGCCGCGACTGCTGGCCGACCGGCGCGGAACAGAAGGACTGGAAGACGCGCTGGCCCTGATCCTGGGCGGCCGCTCCCTGACCGCTCTAGAGGCCGCCGCAGTCGGCCTTATCGACGCCGTGGCAGACTCCGCCACCGGCGTCCTGGGCGCGGCGGTCGAACTTGCGGTGGCGGCGGCGCGCGGAGATGGCCCGGCCGCTCAGGCCTGGCGCGATCGCCGCGATGCCCTTCCGCGCTGGAACGCCCCCGGCGCGCCGGACATCGGGGCCGCGGTCGACAGCGACGACGTCGTGCGCCTGCTGCGTCATGCGCGGCTGGTCGGGCGCGAGGCGGCGGCTGAGCGAGCCCTCGAGGCCGTGGTCTTCGGCTGGCGGGAGGGACTGGAGGCCGGGCTCCAACATGAGGCTCAGCTGTTCGCGCGGGCCGCCGCCGACCCGCAGGGCGGAAAGCGCGGCATCCGCGACTTCCTCGACCGCAAGAGCGCACCCCTGCCCACGCGGCGTTGGTTCGAGCCCACGTCGGAAAAGCGCGACCAGCTCCTCGCCGAGGGCCGACTGCTGCCCGTCGGCGCGCCCTTCTTCCCGGGTTTCACGCCCCTTCCGACCCACCAGCATGCCTTCGGCGTGACGCGCGATCCGAAATCGGGCGCCCCTCAGCACGACGTGCCGGCGAAGGCCGAGCGCGAGATCATCGTACCGGTGGACGAGCCGGGCCCCAACGAGGCCCTGGTCTACGTGCTGGCCTCCGAAGTGAATTTCAACGACATCTGGGGCATCACCGGCGTTCCGGTCTCGCCCTTCGACAACCACGACCTTGACTATCAGGTGACCGGGTCGGGCGGCGTGGGTCTGATCGCGGCTCTGGGCGGCGAACTTCGTCGGGAAGGCCGCCTCGCCATCGGCGACCTGGTGACCATCTACGCGGGGCAGACCGACCTGCTCTCGCCGCTGGCCGGGCGCGATCCGATGTTCGTCGACTTCGCCATCCAGGGCTACGAGACGGACACCGGAAGCCACCAGCAGTTCCTGCTGGTTCAGGGTCCGCAGTTGAACCCCGCCCCGTCGGACATGCGGCTCGAGGCGGCCGGGGCCTATACCCTCAACCTTGGCACCATTGTCCGCGCCCTCTTCACCACCCTGCGGATCGAAGCGGGTCGGTTGCTGTTCGTGGAAGGGGCGGCGACGGGCACTGGCCTGGACGCGCTCAAGTCTGCCGCGCGCAGCGGCCTCGACGTTGTCGGCCTCGTCTCCAGCGAGGAGCGCGCCGCCTTCATCAGGACCCAGGGCGCGAGGGCGGTCCTCAACCGGCGCGACCCGGCCTTCGCCGATCTGTTCACGGCCGTTCCGGACGAGGCGGAGGCCGCGCGCGCCTGGGAAGCGGCCGGCCAGCCCCTGCTCGAAACCTGCCGCGCCCAGACCGGCGGGCGCCTGCCGCACTATGTGGTTTCTCACGCGGGCGAGACGGCGTTTCCGCGCTCCTTCCAGCTGATGGAGCCCGGCGGGACCCTGACCTTCTTCGGCGCATCCAGCGGCTATCGGTTCGGCTTCATGGGCAAGGCGGGCGTGGCGGCCCCGCGCGAGATGTTGCGCCGCGCCCAGCTGCGGCCCGGCGAGTCCGTGCTGATCTACTACGGCGTCGCCGACGCGGGCGAACTCATCGACGAGGTGGGGCTGGAGATGATCGAGGCGGCCCGGGCGGCGGGCGCGCGCATCGTCGTCGCGACCCTGGCCAATGGCCAGCGCGAGTTCGTCCAGTCGCTGGGCTTCGGCGACAGCGTGCGCGGCGTGGTCACCATCGAGGAACTCCGCCGCCGCGACGGCGACGACTTCGACTGGCCCGCCTTCCTGCCGCACATGCCCGACGCCCGGCACGAGCCGGCCGCGTTCAAGGAGATCGTCCGCGCGTTCCAGGAGCGGACCACCAAACCCTTCGGCGCGGCGGTCGGCCGTGTGCTTCGATCCGCCGACAATCCCCGTGGCGCCCCGGACGTCGTCTTCGAGCGCGCGGGTCACGATGCACTGGGCGTTTCCACGGCCTTGGTAAAGCCGTTCACCGGCCGCGTCGTCTACGCCGAGGACATGTCCGACCGTCGCTTTACCTTCTATGCGCCGCAGGTTTGGACACGGCAGCGCCGCATCATCATGCCCAGCGCGACCATCGCCGGCACGCACCTCTGCAATGCGTATGAAGTGGCCTGGATGAACGAGATGCTGGCCGCGGGCTTGTTGGACGCCACCGAGCCCACCGTCGTGCCCTGGAGCGAACTCCCGCAGGCCCACCAGGCGATGTGGGAGAACCGTCACCAAGGCGCGACGTATGTTTGCAACCACGCCTTGCCGGCGCTTGGGCTGCGGTCGCGCCGTGAACTATTCGAGGCCTGGGCCGTCGCCCCGGCCGCATCCCTTGGGGATTGAGTCATGACTGATAACATCGAACTGGACACCGCGCCCGCCACCCAGGAAGCCGTCGCCGTTGTCGGCTCCGGCCGGCTCGCGGGCAAGGTGGCGCTCGTCACTGGCGCTGCCGGAAACTTCGGCAGCCACATCGTCGAGAGGTTCCTCATCGAGGGCGCTCGAGTCGTCCTCACCGGCCGCAACCTGGATAAGCTGAACGCGGCCCGCGCGCGCCTGGTCGAGGCCGCCGGCGTGCCCGATAATTCCGCCATCGCCTTGCGCATGGATGGCGCGGATCCCACCGACGTGCGTGCAGCGATTGCCGACACCCTCGACCGCTTCGGTCGTCTCGACGTTGTGGTCAACAACGCCGGATCCTCGGGCCCGAAGCGGCGACTGGCGGACGTGCCGATCACCCGCCGGGAGCTGGGCGGCGAGAGCGAGACCATGGGCGATGCCGCGCGCAACCTGCTCGCGGTGCCGTGGAACGTGGCCCGCGCCGCCGCCCCGCACCTCAAGCCCGGCGCGTCGATCATCAACGTCTCGACGATCTTTTCCCGCACCGAATACTTCGGCCGCACCGGCTATGTGGTGCCCAAGGCGGCGATGAACGCCCTCTCGCGACGCCTGGCGGCGGAGTTCGGCGCCCACGGCGTGCGGGTGAACACCGTCTATCCCGGCCCCATCGAGAGCGAGCGGATTCGCACGGTGTTCTCGGCCATGGATCAACTCCGCGAGCAGGCGGAGGGCGCGACGGCCGGTGACTTCTTCCGGCGCATGACGTTGTCCCGCGCCTTCGGCGACGAGCCGCCGGAGCACACCTTCCCCGTCGTCGCCGACGTGGTCAACGCCATCCTCTTCCTGGCCAGCGATGAGTCGGCCGCAATCAATGGCCAGGACCTCGAGGTTACGCACGGCCTGGAGACCTCGCCGGACTCCAGCGCGATGATTCTCGACCGGCCGGGCCTTCGCACCGTGGATGGAGCGGGTTCCTACGTTCTCGTCGTCGCCGGCGACGACCTGCAGGACGCCCTCGCCGTGGCGCGCATCCAGGCCGGTTGCGGCGCCAAGGTGATTTTCGGCGCTCCCAGCGGCGCCCATCTGCATGCCTCGATGCAGAGCCTGCGCACCGGCGAGGACGAGGCGCAGATCGTCCCTGTGCTCGCCGACCGCACCAGCCCCGAGACGCTCGCCGCCGTCCTGCGCGAGCACGGCGGCGACGGCCGCCTGAGCTCCGCCATCATCTTCCCGGCCATGCGCCGGCGCGCGCTCAGCGGGCCTCTGCGCGAGGCGCTCGATTCCGACGTGGACGCCTTCATCGACCGTGAACTTGTCGGAGCAGTCACCGTGGCGCGCGAGCTGACGCGCTATTGGAAGGGTTGCGAGGGGCTCGACCGCACGCCACGCGCCATCTTCCTCACCCACGGAGACGACGGGCACGGCAACGCCTACGCCGAGCTCTTGCGAGCCGCGGTCGGCCAGCTCGCGCGCATCTGGCGCGACGAAAGCGCCCATGAGGCGTCGCTCGGCCATCGAGGACATGCGGAATGGGTTCACCAGGTCGTCCGGTATACCAACACCGAGCCGGAAGGACTCGCCTTCGCGGGCGGTGAGGCCGCTCGCCTGATCTTTAAGGATCGCCGGGCCGTACCGATCGACCTGGTCCTGCCGCCGTCCCTCAGCGAAGCCACCGGCGCGCGACGCAGCGCGCTTGGATGGACCGAAAACCTGCTCGGCCTGCACAAGGGCAAGGTCGCCCTGATCACCGGCGGCTCCTCGGGCATCGGCGGCCAGATCGCCCGGCTGCTGGCGATCGCGGGCGCGCGGGTGATGCTGGTTTCCCGCGGCGCCGAGCAGCTGCAGGAAATGCGCGACCGGATCGTGGAGGAACTCGAAAGCAGTGGCTATTCCGGCGGTCGCCGCAGGGTGCAGATCCTCGCGGGGGTGGACGTGGCGGACCTTGCCTCGGTCGAGCACGCGGCGACGGTGACGCTGAAGACCTTCGGGCACGTCGACTACCTGATCAACTGCGCGGGGATCGCCGGCGCCGAGGAGATGGTCGTAGACATGCCGTTGGATGCCTGGCGTCGCACGCTGGACGCCAACCTGATCTCCAACTACGCCCTCATCCAGCGCCTGGCGCATCATATGAAGAAGCGTGGCGCGGGCTATGTGATCAACGTCTCGTCCTACTTCGGAGGCGAGCGCTATGTCTCGATCCCCTACCCGAACCGTTCCGACTACGCGACGTCGAAGGCCGGACAGCGGGCCATGGCTGAGAACCTCGCCCGCTTCCTGGGGCCGGAAATACAGATCAACGCGCTCTCGCCTGGACCGGTGGAGGGCGAACGCCTTCGCGGCGCGAGCGGTCGGGCCGGCCTCTATGAGCGGCGCGCGCGCCTGATCATGGAACGGCGGCGGCTTGGCGCGGTCCACGCCCTGCTCGTCAAGGCGTCCCGCGAGGGCGCCGCCGTTGGGCCGCTGCTCGAGCGTCTGGCCGAAAACCGCATCGCCGACCTCGCCGCGGATCCGGCCGCGCCAGACTCCGTGCGGGACGCGCTGCAGCGGCTGTCGGCGGAGGGGAAGGAAGGCGCCAGCTGCGGGGAATACCTGCTCACGCCGGTCATTGCCGAGAAGCTCATCTCGCGGCTTTCGCGCGCCGGCCTGTTCCTGGCGGAAGCGGACAAGGGCGCGCGGTTCAGCGAGGCCTGGCTCAAGGGCATCGTCCCCCCGCCCGAGCCCTTCATGCCGCCGACCGCCGTATCCAAGGAGGCGGAACGTATTCGCGGAAGCGTGATCTCCCTGCTGCATCTGCAGCGCATGCCCACCGAGCTGGAGGTGGCGCAGGCCACCGTCTTCTACCTCGCCGACCGGGCCGTCTCGGGCGAGAGCTTCCAACCCTCGGGCGGACTTTCGGTTGAACGCTCCAGCACCGAGCGGGAGCTCTTCGGCGGCACTCGGCATGAACGAATCGAGGCGCTCGAGGGGCGAACCGTGTGGCTGGTGGGCGAGCACCTGACTGCGCATCTCGCCCAGGCCGCAACCGCGTTCGTGGCCGAAGGCAAAGTCGGCCAGGTCGTCCTCGTGACCCGCTCCGAGGCAGGCGCCGCTGCGGTGCTGGATGCAGCGGGGCCGGAAGTGGCCGCTGTCAGCCGTACGATCGTCGCTGGAGACGATCTGGAGGCCGCATTGGCGCGCGCTCTGGAGGAGGGCGGCGCAAGCCCGGCCACGGTCATCTGCACGCCGTTCGATCCCCTGCCCGACGCCATTTTCGATCCGACCTCCGAACAGCAGCCGCTGGACACCGCCGGCTTCCGCCAGCTTGTGGAGGCGAACCTGACCCACCACTTCCGCGTCGCGGCCCGGGCGGCCCTGTTTGACGACGTGCAACTCGTCTTGGTGGCGCCGGACGTGCCCGCTGGCGGCAGCGCAGAGGCCTTCGCCCTGGCCAACTTCGTCAAGACGACCCTGCACTCGTTCACCGGGACGCTGGCCGTGGAATGCGAGCGGATCGTCAACAATGCGGTGGTAAACCAGATCAACCTCACACGCCGCGTGCGCAGCGAGGAGCCGGCGAACCAAGCCGAAACCGAGGAGGAGCTTGCCAGGTTCGGGCGCGCGGTCCTGCTTGCCGGCGCCCCCATTCCCCATCTTCAGGACAGCCGGTACCGCTCACGCATCTATCGCGGTATGGCCATCACTGTTTGAGAACGGACAGCGTCATCCCCATTGGCGGTAGCCGTCGGCTTGGAAATGACCCTTGGATCGGCCAAGCCGCAGCGCGGCCTTGTGCGCCAAGGCCTGCAAGGTTCGAAAGCCCGGTCGGATGGTCAGATGGGAGTTGGCGAGTTTCACGGCTCAAACCGCCCTCTTCAGAGGAAGCGCTAATACCGAACTGCAGCGCCGCGGCTCGGCGCCTGCGGCCGCCGAACCGTCGCAACAGACGTTGCTTTGAGGCCGGCGGGCAGCGGACGAAGGCGAGGAGCAACTGCTCGATCCGCATCCAAAAAGCGGACCTTCGCGGATAGCAGGCGAAGGGAATGCGCGTCTTTCGAACGCGCCAGCAGGCCGGACGAATTATCAATTTTCACGAACGATCTGGACTGATGCAGACCCGCGTCCGCGCGTAGGTTCACGGTATCGGAAGCCGTAAGAGCTTCCATGACCGGGAGGTTGCCATGGCAGACGGGACACATGTCGCTCAGGGCTGGGACAGCGCGTCGTTGAAGGCGCTGTTCAATCCGGACACGGGATGGCTGGATCGCCGCGTGCTTTCCGACCAGGGAATCTACCAACTGGAGTTGGAGAGGATCTTCGCCCGCGGCTGGAACTTCATGTGCCACGAGAGTCAGCTCAAGGAGCCTGGCGAATACTTGGTCAGCTACATCGGCGAGGACCAGATCATCGTCGTCCGCGACGAGGACGGCCAAGTCAACGCGATGTTGAATACCTGCCGGCACCGCGGCAACGCGCTGTGCCGCGCCGAGCAGGGCCGGGCGAAGTCCTTCGTCTGCAGCTACCACGGCTGGAATTACGCTCTGGACGGCCGTCTGATCGGGGTGCCCGGACAATCGACCTTCTACCACGGCGACCTTGATCGCAGCGGCCTCGGCCTTCGCCGTGTTCGGCTGGAGAGCTACCTCGGCTTCTACTTCGCCACCCTGGCCGAGGACGCCCCGTCGCTGCACGATTACCTCGGCGAGACCGGCCGCGCCGGCGTCGGCATGATGTGCGCCCACGGCGAGGTCGAGGTCGTCGAAGGCGTCCAGAAGAACGTCATCGACTGCAATTGGAAGATCGCCGTCGACAACCTCTTCGACTGGTACCACGTGCCCTACAGCCACGCTTCGGCCAACAGCGCGGGCTTCTTCGAGATCGCCAAGATCCAGTTCCCCAAGAACCAGATGGTGATGTTGGGCGAGTACGGGCACGCGATCGGCGGCCCCGGGATCCCAAAGGAGACTCAGGACCGGATCGACCTGCTCTCCGACGAGGAACGCGAAGCCATGACCCGCGCGGGATCTCCGGAGGCTCCGCGCATCCGTCCCCGCAAGGCGACCGAACTCATGGGCGAGGCCGGCGTGCGCAGCCAGGGTCACCCGAACATCTTCCCGAACTTGTGGGTCACCATCAGCGGGACGCAGATGTGCCTGCGGCTGCCGCGCGGTCCGTCGCAGACCGAGCTGTGGTGGTTCACTCTTGTACCGAAGGGGGCGCAGCCGGAGGCGAAGCGCCAGATCGTTCGCCGGCTCAACCATGTCTTCGGTCCCGCCGGTCTCCTGGAACAGGACGATGGCGAGAACTGGAGCCAAAGCACCCGCGCGGCGCGTGGCGTCGCCAGCCGGCAACTGGGGCTGAACATGCAGATGGGGATCGGCCACGACGAAGTGCTCACCAACGACGGCGGTGAGCACTACATCGAGGGCCTGATTGGCGAGCACGGCCAGCGCTGGCTCTACCGCGCCTGGACGGAATGGATGGCGGCCCGCGACTGGGCGGAGCTCAAGGCCAACCACTCGCTGCCGCCGACGGGGGCGATCTGATGGACACGCTGGAACGCCCCCGCGCTGCGACGTGGGCGCAGACGCCGCTGACGGCGCGCGTCGTCCTCCAGTACGAGGTCGAGCAGTTCCTCTACGCCGAGGCCGCGTTGCTCGATGCGCGCCGCTACCGCGACTGGCTGGGCCTGGTCGCCGACGACATCGAGTACTGGATGCCGATCCGCCGCACGGTCACCAACAGCGACCTGGACCGCGAGTTCACCAAGCCCGGTGAGATCTCCTTCTTCGACGACGACCGCCTATATCTTGAGATGCGGGTCAAGAAACTCGAGGCCGGCTCTGCCTGGTCGGAGGACCCGCCGTCCCGCTCGCGGCACTTCGTGAGCAATGTCCGCATCCTCGATGTCGCCGGCGACGAGATCACGCTGGAGGCCTGCTTCCACCTCTATCGGAGCCGGCTTGAAGCCGACGTCGACAACTGGATCGGCCGTCGCGTCGATGTGCTGCGCCGCACGGGCGAGAGCTTCCGGATCGTGAAGCGCCACCTCTTCCTCGATCACACGGTGATCCAGTCCACCAACATGAGCACGATCTTCTAGATGGGCGCGCTCGACGGAGAAGTGGTGCTGATCAGCGGCGGAGCGTCGGGCCTGGGCCGGGCGATCGTCGAGCGGTTCCTGGAGGAAGGCGCCCAACTGGCCGTCTTCGATCGGTCGGCCGAGCGTCTCGCGGAGCTGGCGGCCGAACATCCGGATCGCATCGAGGCTGTGGTCGGCGACGTCCGCGCCTTCGCCGACAACCAGCGCGCCGTCGATGCCTGCGTGGCGCGGTTCGGAAAGCTGGACTGCGCCATCGGCAACGCCGGGATCTGGGACTATTCAACCTCCCTGGACGACCTGCCCACGGACCGGATCGACGCGGCCTTCGACGAGCTCTTCCATGTCAACGTGAAGGGCTACCTCAACCTGGCCAAGGCGGCCCTGCCCGCGCTGGTGCGCTCGTCCGGCGCGGTGATCTTCACGGTCTCCAACGCGGGCTTCGATCCAGGTGGCGGCGGTCCGCTCTACACGGCCTCGAAGCATGCCGTGGTCGGACTGATCCGTCAGCTGGCCTACGAGTTTGCGCCCGCCGTCCGGGTCAACGGCGTGGCGCCTGGTCCGATCGACACCGACCTGCGCGGGCCGCAGGCCTTGGGGCTGGCGGAGAAATCCATCGCCAGCATCAACCTCCCGGGCACGGCGGGCCACGCCATGCCTATCGGTTTCGTGCCGGCGACCGCGGACTACGCCGGCGGATATGTGTTCCTTGCCTCACGCCGGGACAGCCGACCCGCGACAGGCGGGGTGGTGAAGCTGGACGCCGGCATCGCTGTGCGCGGCATCGGACGCGCGTCGGCCGGCGGTGGACTGCACGAAAAGTACGGTCAGGCGACGACGTGATCTCTGGCCCAATCCACGGCGACCTGCCGCGCCACGACGTGCGGATGGACGGCGTCTACTTCGTTCGCGCCTCGGCCAGCGAAGGGAGTGTTAGGGTCCTTCCGTCCGGGAGCTTTTCGTACTGCTTCATGGTCCGCCGGGGGACAGTGCGGCTGGAGACCGACTTTCCCGTAAGCCGCAGCTTCGAACTGGGACCTGGCGACGCGATCGCGATCAGCGGCCTTGCCCCCCACGCGTTCCTCTCGGCCGGCGCGACGGCACAGCCCTCCGCGGGTTTCGATTTGCGCTCGATGCCGTCTCCGGATCCTGGGCACGAGGTGGATATCGTGTTGGGCGTGGCGCCCAGCGAGGTCTTGGCGTTGGGGTCGCTGATCATGGGCCCGACGTTCGTCGGCAGCGCCCAACATCCGGACCTGTCACACCGTCTGTGGCGCGCGGTCGATATGCTTGAGGACGAATACGGGGACGAAGCCCAGATCGACCGCAACCTCGTCATCCGCCGGTTGGCCGAGACCATGGCGATCAATTTCAGCCGCCGGACCTTCGCCGACCGCCGCTCGCCGCTCGAGGCTCCGCTGGAGCCCCCTCACCCGCAGCAGCTGCTGTCGATCAACGCCTTCCTGCGTGCGCCCGAACAGCCCTGGACCCTCGCTGATCTCGCGAAGGCGGCCGGCATGTCACGCACCCGCTTCGCAGAAGAGTTCAAGCTGGTCACCGGCCAGACCCCGGCCCGGATCATCTCGCGGCTGCGCCTGACCACCATCGCCCGGCGCATCGAAACCACGACACTCAGCGTCGAGGCCGCCGCGGAAGAGGCGGGCTACAGCTCCAGCGCGGCCTTCGTCAGGGCCTTCCAACGAGAGTTCGGTGAGACACCCGCACGCTGGCGCCGCAGCCGCGAGGTTCACAAACCACAATCTCCGCTGCGGTCGGCGCCGGCGCGGACCTCGGCCCCGTCAAGGCGTTCGGCCGCCGATCCGCCAACCGCCACTCCACTTCAGGAAAGGGTCGTCAGATGACCATCGGTTCGCTCGGCTACATCGGCTTCAGCGTCAAGGACCCCGAGGCCTGGGGCGCGTTTGCGACGGGCGTGCTGGGTCTCATGCCCGGGGAAGCCGTCGGCGGCGCGCAGCGCTTCCGACTGGACGACCTGGCCTGGCGCATCGCCGTCGAGCCGGGCGAGGCCGATGACCTCGCCTACGTCGGCTTCGAGGTCGCCGGAGCCACCGAGCTCGAGGCCGTCCGCGCGCGACTGACAGGCGCCGGCGTCGTCGTTGGAAACGGCGATCCAGACCTCCTCAAGGAACGGGGCGTGCTGGGCCTGGTCTCGTGCCTCGATCCCGACGGACTGAAGGTCGAGATCTATTACGGCCCCACCGTCCGGACCGAGACGCCGTTTGTTTCACCGGCCGCCGCCGGCGGCTTCGTGACCGGGGAGCAGGGCCTCGGCCACGTGGTCCTCTCGACGAAGGACGTGGCCGCCGCCCGAACCTTCTACCAGGACGTCCTGGGCTTCCGCCTCTCGGACATCATCCACATGCAGCCGGCGCCGCAGTTCGGGTTCGACATGGAATTCTATCACTGCAACCCGCGCCACCACACCCTGGCGCTCATCCCGGTTCCGATGCCCAAGCGTCTGCATCACTTCATGATCCAGGTGCCGACCCTGGATGGAGTTGGCTTCGCGCTGGAGCGGGCCGAGGCGGCGGGCACGCCGATCACCGCGACCTTGGGCAAACACACCAACGATCACATGATATCGTTCTACGCCCGGACCCCGGCCAACTTCGAAGTCGAGTTCGGGTACGGCGCACTGGACGTCGATGACGCCACCTGGCGGGTCGCCCGCCACGACAAGCCCAGCAGCTGGGGCCACAAGCGCGCCGCGCATTGAGCCAGGAGAGACACTACGGACCTTGGGAGCCAGGACCTTCGGCGCTCTCAATGCTCGATCTCTCGAACCCCAGCCTCGACTGGGCCGGGCTCGGCCGCAACCTCGGCGTGGAGTCCAGCCGCGCGTAGACTTTCGACCAGTCTATCGACCAGTTCGCGGACGCAATGTGTCGGCAAGGACCACGTTTGATTGAGGCGTTGATCTAAGGGAACGAGCGAAGTCGCTAAACTCGTACTCGGCTGCGTCCAGCCGGTTCGAACCATCGGCCAAGGTAAGCAGCATGCCCTGATGAAGCGGTGCTGTGGTCGATCAGAAACATCAACTTATGGCAATAATTTATTGTAATTGTTCTATTTTCTATTCCCACTCGATGGTCCCTGGCGGCTTCGAGGTGACGTCGTAGACGACCCGGTTTACGCCTCTCACCTCGTTGATGATCCGGGTGGCGCAGCGGCCTAGTACTTCCCAGGGGAATTCGAAGAAGTCGGCGGTCATCCCGTCGGTGGAGGTGACAGCGCGGAGCGCCAGCACGTCCTCATAGGTGCGGGCGTCGCCCATGACGCCGACCGTCTTGACCGGCAGCAGGACGGCGAAAGCCTGCCAGATCTTGTCGTACAGCCCGGCCTTGCGGATTTCGTCGAGGTAGATGGCGTCGGCGGCCTGCAGGACGGCGACCTTGTCGCGGGTGATCTCGCCGGGGATGCGGATGGCAAGGCCCGGGCCGGGGAACGGATGGCGGCCGACGAAGGCCGGCGGCAGGCCCAGTTCGACGCCCAGCGCCCGCACCTCGTCCTTGAACAACTCGCGCAGCGGCTCGACCAGCTTGAGCTTCATATAGTCCGGCAGGCCGCCGACGTTATGGTGGCTCTTGATCACCGCCGAGGGGCCGCCGCTGGTCGAGACGCTCTCGATCACGTCCGGATAGAGGGTGCCCTGGGCCAGGAACGCCGCGCCTTCAATGTTGGCGGACTCCTTGTCAAACACCTCGATGAACAGCCGCCCGATGGTCTTGCGCTTGGTCTCCGGGTCGCTGACGCCGGCCAGTTGGTCCAGGAAAAGATCGGCCGCATCAACATGTATCAACGGGATGTTGTAGTGGTCGCGGAACATGGTCACCACCTGGGCGCCCTCGTCCTTGCGTAGCAGGCCGGTGTCCACGAACACGCAGGTGAGCTGGGCGCCGATCGCCTCGTGGATCAGCACCGCGGCCACCGAGGAATCCACCCCACCGGAGAGGCCGCAGATCACCTTGGCGTCGCCGACCTGGGCGCGGATCCTGGCCACCTGTTCATCCCGATAGGACGCCATGGTCCAGTCGCCCTTCAGCCCGGCGATCCGGTGGGTAAAGTTGCGCAGGATCGTCGCGCCGCGCGGGGTGTGGGCCACCTCCGGGTGGAACTGGATGCCGTAGAAGCGGCGGCGCTCATCGGCGATGACGGCGAAGGGGCTGGCTTCCGACGTCGCCACCACCTCGAAGCCCTCGGGGATCGCGGTGATCTTGTCGCCGTGGCTCATCCAGACGGTCTCGCGATCGCCCGGTCCGCCCAGGCCCTCCAGCAGCAGCGACAGCTTCTGGATCTGGATTTCGGCGCGGCCGAACTCGCGGTCGTGGCCGCCTTCGACGGCGCCGCCCAGCTGGGCGCACAAGGTCATCTCGCCATAGCAGATGCCCAGCACCGGCACGCCCAGCTCGAAAATCCGCTGCGGGGCGGACGGGCTCTGCACTCCGTGCACGCTGGCCGGGCCGCCAGACAGGATCACCGCCTTGGGGCCGAAAGCGTCGAGTATGGCGTCGACCTTGTCGAACGGATGGATCTCGCAATAGACCCCCGCCTCGCGCAGCCGCCGCGCGATGAGCTGGGTCACCTGGCTGCCGAAATCGACGATCAGGACCTTTTCATGGGCTTGGGCGGTCATCGCGAGGATCTCAAACTGAAGGTTCAAGCGCGCCTCTCCCCCGGGCGAAGCCCGAGAGGGAGAGGATAGGGAGAGGGTCGGCGCAGGCCGACGCGGCGGGCGTTCCGGCGGCGATGAGGACCCCGCTCCGGCGGGTCCTTGATCGCCCATCGCGATGTCGGTCAGGCCGCGCCGACCCTCTCCCTGCCCTCTCCCTCTCGCTTCGCGGGGGAGAGGAGATGGCCGCCGCGCTCACGTCAGCTTCTCCAGCACGGCGACGTAGAAGCCGTCCGTGCCGGCGCTCAGGGGGGTCAGGCGCAGGTCGCCGTCTGCCGTGAGGAACTTGCTCAGGTCGGGCGCGTCCGCCGCCGGCCTGCGGCCGAACTCGGGGTGGCGCTCGAGGAAGGCGGCGACGCGGTCCTCGTCCTCCTCCGGCAGCACCGAGCAGGTGACGTAGATCATCCGCCCGCCGGGCTTTACGAACCGCGTCCCGTCTTCCAGCACCTGGTCCTGGTCGGCCTGGCGGCGCGCCAGGGTCTCCGGTGTCAGCCGCCACTTGGTGTCGGGATGCCGCCGCCAGGAGCCCGAGCCGGAACAGGGGGCGTCGATGAATACCACGCCCATCTTGCCCTCCAGGTCCTTGAGCGGATCGGGGTTGAGCGGCGTGCGGATCTGCAGGTTGCGGACGCCGGCGCGGTCGCCGCGGCGGATGGTGTCGGTCAGGCGCCGCGCGTCGTTGTCATAGGCGTAGATCTGGCCGGTGTTGCCCATGGCGGCCGCCAGCGCCAGGGTCTTGCCTCCGCCGCCGGCGCAGAGGTCGAGCACCTGCTGGCCCTTCACCTCGCCCGCCGCGCCCGCGGCCACCTGGCTGCCCAGGTCCTGGATCTCGAACCAGCCCTTGGAGAACTGCGGGATGGTCTCCACTGCCCCGCTGCGGTCGGCCGCAGCCGGCGCGGCGACGCGCAAGGCGTTCGGCATCAACCCGGGCGGCTGGGCGTCGAACGGGGTCAGGGCCTTCAGCGCGCGGGCGGGATCGGTCTTCAGCGTGTTGACGCGCAGGTCCACCGGCGCACGTTCGGCCAGGCCGGCGGCTTCCTCGGCGCGGCGGTCGCCGAACGCCCGGGTCATCGAGGCGTCCAGCCAATCGGGATAGTCGCCGCGCACGGCGGGCGGTGCGTCGGTCAGGTCTCGGGGCGCCGCCAGGGCCTGGCGCTCGGCGTCGGTCAGGGGCCCGTGACCGTGGACCTCATCGCCCGCCGCCTCGGCCAGCCGCTCGGTCGGCCAGCCCCAGTGCAGATGCAGGGTCGCCAGGGCCGCCGCCCGCAGACTCTCGTTGCCCATCCGCCAGCCCAGCGAGCGCCTGCGCCGCAGCACATCCAGCACCAGGCCGGAGATGAAGGCGCGGTCCTTCGAGCCGGCGTAGCGGGCGCCCTCGCCCCAGGCCTTCATGGCGAGGCGGACGGGGCGATGCCGCGTCTCGATCTCGGTCAGCACCTCAATGGCCGCCGTCAGACGTCCGCCGTCACGCATCAACTCACCTGAACAGGGCCACGACGGTCATGCCAAGGCCAACAATGGAAACGCCCCACACGACCGAGCGCACGATCGGCACGCCGGTCGCATAGAGCGGCACGTAGGCCGCGCGCCCGCCGACGTAGAGCGCCGCGCCCCAAAGTGTGAGCGAGCCGCCCAGCTTGCCCGCCACGGCGTCGGTCAGAATGGCGGCGGCAAACAGGGGAAAGGTCTCGACGAAGTTCCAGAACGCCCGCTGCAGGCGCGCCGCCACGCCGGTCACGGGCTTGGGCGTATCGCGCGACCCGGCGGCCCATTTCAGGTCCTGCTGCCTTCGCGCCGCGGCCGCCGCCCACATCAGCTGGGCAAACCCAATCACGACCGCCGCCATCAGCAGCTTCAGTTCCACCGCCACCATGCCTGTTTCCTCTTGTGTCCCGTAACTTGTACCCGTCGTGTTAGCCGGCGCTCGGATAGTTCGGCGCCTCGCGGGTGATCATCACGTCGTGGACGTGGCTCTCGCGCAGGCCGGCGTTGGTGATGCGGATGAACCTCGCCCGCTCGCGGAACAGCGGCAGGGTCGGCGCGCCCACATAGCCCATGGCGGCGCGCAGGCCGCCCACCATCTGGTGCACGATCGGCGCGAGCGGGCCCTTGTAGGCCACCTGACCCTCGATGCCCTCGGGCACCAGCTTCAGCGCGTCGGTGACGTCCTTCTGGAAATAGCGGTCGGCGGAGCCCTGCCCCATGGCCGCCAGCGAGCCCATGCCACGGTACGACTTGTAGGAGCGGCCCTGGTAGAGGAACACGTCGCCTGGCGCTTCGTCGACGCCGGCGAACACCGACCCCATCATCGCCACCGAAGCGCCCATCGCCAGGGCCTTGGCCAGGTCGCCAGAATATTTGATCCCGCCGTCGGCCACGATCGGCACGTCGGAGCCTTGGGCGGCCCGCACCGCGTCGGCGATGGCGGTGAGCTGCGGCACACCCACCCCGGCCACGATCCGCGTGGTGCAGATGGAGCCAGGGCCGATGCCCACCTTCACCGCGTCGGCGCCGGCCTCGATCAACGCCCGCGCGCCGTCGTAGGTGGCGACGTTGCCAGCGACGATCTGCACCCGGTTGGTCTCGCGCTTCACCCGGGCCACCGCCTCGGAGACCGAAGCGTTGTGGCCATGGGCGGTATCGATCACCACCACGTCCACGCCGGCATCCACCAGGGCCATGGAGCGTTCGTAACCCGCGTCGCCCACCGTCGAGGCAGCGGCGACCAGCAGGCGGCCCTGGGCGTCCTTGGCGGCCGACGGGTGCGCCTGCGACTTCTCCATGTCCTTGACGGTGATCAGTCCCACCGCGCGATAGTCGTCGTCCACCACGATCAGCCGTTCGATCTTGTGGCGGCGCAGCAGGTCGCGCGCCTCGTCCTGGGTGACACCTTCTTTGACGGTCACCAGGTTCTCATGTGTCATCAGCGCCTTGGCTGGGATATCTCCACTGCCCTCGAAGCGCATGTCGCGGTTGGTGAGGATGCCGCACAACCGCCCGGTGCTGGGGTCGACCACCGGGAAGCCGGAGATCTTGCGCCGCGCCTTGATCGCCAGGACCTCGCTCAGCGGCGTGTCCGGGTTGATGGTCAGCGGGTTGATCACCATCCCGCTTTCGTAACGCTTCACCTCGCGCACCTGGTCGGCCTGTTCCTCGACGGTCAGGTTGCGGTGCAGGACGCCGATGCCGCCGGCCTGGGCCATGGCGATGGCCAGCCGGCTCTCGGTCACCGTGTCCATGGCGGCCGACACCAGCGGGATATTCAGACTGATTTCACGCGTGAACCGGGTGGAGACGTCCACCTGCGTCGGCATCACATCCGACGGACCGGGTTCGAGCAAAACATCGTCGAAGGTCAGACCTTCGCGGATCTCCATAGGACTCTCCGTTTTGCGGTCCGCGTATAGGGGCTGGGCGACGCTGGGGGCAAGGGTCCTGACGTTCATCGGCGGGCGAACACGATAAAGTCGCCGTAAGTGGGCTTCCGCTCGATCGTTCCCGCCGCCAGGGCGGCGTCGATCTGCGCGAACCCGTTTTCAAGCTCGGCGTCGGTCATATGCTCGAACGTTGAGACCGCCCGGAGCCGCAGGCGTTCGACCGCCTGGTTCAGATCGCCCTCGAACGGGATCTCCAGCTGCACCGACTCCAGCGTCGAGAAGCCCGCCGCCTCGAAGATGGCGCGCGCCTCGGCTGCCGAGGGGAACATGGCTTCTTCCACCGCCCCGCTGCGGGGGAAGAAGCCGCGCCACCAATGATCCGGGATGCGGTCGCGGAAGGTGCTCCGCAGGATGAAGCGGCCGCCAGGTTTGACCACGCGGGCGATCTCGCGGGCCGCCGCCGCGCGGTCGGGCACGTGGTGGAAGGAGAGGAACATCAGGACGAAATCGGCGCAGGCGTCGGGCAACGGGATCCGCGCCGCCTCGCCGGCCAGGTAGCGCACGCGAGGATGCCGCGCCTGCGCCTCGGCGGTCCGGCGCATCCCGGCCGCCGGCTCGACCCCATGGACGGGCCCGCCGAAGGCCTCGGCCAGGGCAGGGGTGAACCGGCCCGTTCCGGAGCCCAGGTCCACCCCGGTCAGCGGCCGCCGCTCGGGCAGGTGGTCGGCGAAGATGTCCATGTAGCGCTGGACCGCCGCGGGCGGCAGCGCCCTGCCCTTGGCGTAGACACCGTGCTGGACGACGTCGTAGTCGACGGGCGCGATCGGTGGGTGCGGGGGGTTCGGCATGGCGAGCTTGTGCGCCGATTGCCCAGGTGCATAAATCGACTTATCAGTCTCCCCATGTTCCAAAATCTCACATCCGGACCCTTGCCGTCCCTGAACGCCTTGCGAGCGTTCGAGGCCATGGCGCGGACCGGGCGGGTCACCCTGGCGGCCGAAGAGCTGCATGTCACCCACTCCGCCGTCAGCCGCCAGGTGAAGGCCCTGGAGCGGGCCCTGGGCGTGCGGCTGTTCGGCGGCCCCAAGCACCGCCTGGAGCTGACCGCCGCCGGCCGCGACCTGCTCCCGGCCCTGACCGGGGCCTTCGACCAGATCGCCGCCGCCGTGCGTCGCACCCGGGTCGGCGGCGAGGATCTGCATGTGGCGGTCAACGCCTCGATCTCGGTGAAGTGGCTGATCCCGCGGCTGGCCGGCTTCCAGGCCGCCCACCCGGACGTGCGCCTGCATCTCTCGGAGCTCGCCGCCCACGCGACGGCGCATCGCGGCGCGCTGGCGGTGGTGCGCCTGGCGCCCACCAGCCGGCTGGCGGACCCCAACTGCACCCCCTTCATCCGCAATGCGGTTGGCGCGGTGATGACCCCGGCGCTGGCCGAACGCTGCGGCGGCGATCCGCTCCGCGCGCCGCGCCTGTCCGCGGCCACCCATCCGGAAGGCTGGCCGATCTTCGCCGAGTTGGCGGGCGTCGAGCTGCCGCCGGCGCAGGAGCGCGCCTTCGCCCACGTCCACTTCGCCCTGGACGCCGCCCTGGCCGGCCTGGGCGCGGCGGTGGTGTCGTGGCCCCTGTGTGAAGCCGATATCGCGGCGGGGCGGCTGGTCGCGCCCCTGGGTTTCAGGAGTTCGGAGAGCGCCTTCGCCCTGCTCGCCGCGCCGGGCGCCGAGAGCCGGGCGCTGGACCGGTTCCGCGAGTGGCTGGTGGCGGAGGGCGCGAAGGCGCCGGCTCCGCCGGCGCGGGCGGCCCCCGCTCGCGACTAATCCTCGTCGATGAGCATCTCGCGCAAGGCGCCCTCGACATCGCGCCCGGCATACAAAATACGTACGATCTGCACGTCATCGCCGGTCACACGGAACGCAATCGTGGCGCGACGCTCGAAGCCGATGGTCCGCAGGCCTGGCCCAAAGGCCGCCTTCAGGGTCCCGCGCTCAGGGAAGTCCGCCAAGGCAAGAAAGGCCTGCTCGATCCGATCGAGACACCGACCGGCGAGCGCCGGTCCGGCCGCGTTGGCAACATAGTCGTGGATCACCAGGAGATCGCGTCGGGCCAGGGGCCGGAATCGAACCTTACCTCTCGCCGGCATGGTCGCGCGGCCAGGATGCATTCCGCGCGCGAAGCTCGGCAAACACGTCCTCGGCTGGAATGTCCGCGCCTGGATCGTTCAGCGACTCCCGGATCTTCTCGCGTATCCACGCGTCGAGATGCGCCTTCTCGCGCTCCAACGCACGCAGCCCTTCGCGGACGACTTCGCTCGCTGAGGCGAAGCGCCCGCCGCGGACCCGCTCTTCCACAAAGGCCTTCTGGCCGCTCGCGAGCGTGACCGCCATGGGCGAGGAACTCCGACGGGCCATGGAGCACCGCCGCACTTGAGCATGACATAGTCATACACCGGGGAAATGTCGCCTACCGCCCCTTGAACCCGGTCGCCACGAGGAAGACCTCGGAGCTGTCCTGGCGGCTGGCTTTGGGCTTGACGTTCTTCACCTCGGTGAAGTGGCGTTTCAGGCCGAGGATCAGCTGGTCGGTGCCGCCGCCCTGGAAGGCCTTGGCGACGAACACGCCGCCGGGTCGCAGGACCGCCTGGGCGAAGTCGATGGCCGCCTCGATCAGGCCGACGATGCGCAGGTGGTCGGTCTCGCGGTGACCGACGGTGTTGGGGGCCATGTCCGACAGCACCACGTCCGGCGCCCCGCCCAGCAACTCGATCAACAGCGGCGCGCAGGCCGGGTCGGTGAAGTCCATCTGGATGATCTTGGCCGGCGGCAGCGGGTCCACCGGCAGGAGGTCCACGCCGACGATGTTGGTCACCCCGCGCAGGATGGCGATCTGCGTCCAGCCGCCGGGCGCCAGCCCCAGGTCCACCACCCGCGCGCCGGGCTTCAGGAAGTGGAACCGGTCGTCCATCTCGGTGATCTTGAACGCGGCTCGGCTGCGGTAGCCGAGCGCCCGGGCCTTGGCCGAGAACGGGTCGTTCACCTGGCGCTCCAGCCAGGCCTGCTGGCTGGGCGTACGCTGCTTGGCGGTCTTCAGGCGCGCGGGCTTGCCGCGGCCGCCCTCCTGGCCGCCGGTCGGCAGCTTCACCATGCGCTTGCGCGGCGGATCCTCGCTCATTCGGCGGCCTGCGCGATCCGGCCGCCGCCGCGACGGCTGCGGCGCTTGCGGCGGCGACGGCCATTGGCCCGCTCGGACATCAGCGACAAGAGGATCCCCTCGCGCAGGCCGCGGTCGGCCACCCGCACGCGGCTACAGGGCCACTGTTCCTGCACGGCCTGCAGGATGGCCGCGCCGGCCAGCACCAGGTCGGCGCGGTCGGGGCCGATGCAGGGCTGGGCGGCGCGCTGCGCCGCGCTCAGCGCCAGCAGGTCGTCGGCGGCGGCGTCGCACTGGGCGCGGCTCATCCAGATGCCGTCGACGCGGTTGCGGTCATAGCGCGGCAGGCGCAGGTGCATCCCCGCCAGGCTGGTGATCGCGCCGGAGGTGCCCACCAGGTGCGCGCGGTCGGCGTCGAAGATCGGCTTCATGGGATCGGCCCGCTTGAAGGCGGCGATCTCGGCCTTCACATGCTCGACCATCTCGCGGAACCAGCCCGTGGTGGCGATCTCGCCCTCGGGGAAGCGCTCGGCCAGGGTGACCACCCCGATCGGCACCGACAGCCAGGCCCGCACCGGCGGGGTCTGGCCCGGGACCGCGGCCTTCAGGTCGACCCAGCTCAGCTCGGTCGAGCCGCCGCCGACGTCTACCACCAACGCCGCCTCATGGCGGTGGTCCAGCAGGTTCAGGCAGCCGGTCACCGACAGCTTGGCCTCTTCCTGGGCGGTGATGATCTGCAGCTTGACCCCGGTCTCGTTGGCGACCCGGTTGACGAAGGCCGGGCCGTTGGCGGCGATCCGGCAGGCCTGGGTCGCGATGGCGCGGAACTTCAGGACCCCGCGGCGGCGGACCTTCTCCCCGCTGACCTTC
Source organism: Phenylobacterium sp. (assembly GCF_025351295.1). Lineage (GTDB taxonomy): Bacteria > Pseudomonadota > Alphaproteobacteria > Caulobacterales > Caulobacteraceae > Phenylobacterium. The sequence goes on along the minus strand of NZ_JANXWD010000058.1, from coordinate 1,131 downwards.
AGGGCCGCCAGCGCCCGCTCCATCGCCTCGTCCGAGAGACGACCGCTGGCGCCCAGCCCCTCCCCCAGGCGCACGATCCTCGAATAGGCCTCGACCACCCGGAAGCCGTGCGGCGTCGGGGTGGCGATCAGCAGGCGGCAGTTATTGGTGCCGAGGTCCAGCGCCGCGTAGCACGGCGCCTCGCCCACGGACTTCTCCTGGCCGCGCAATACCGGCCCGGGCGCGCGCAGCGCCTGACTCATGGACGTCACCTGTCCCACGCAGGCGGGCTCAGACTCGGCCGCCTCATTTCCAGGCGACTGTAGCAAGCGACGGGGGCGCCCGGAAGACGACGGTTGAATGACAGCTGTCACCCACTACGTTCACCTTCCAGTCAGGTGGATGGGTGTAGATTCGCAGATATGAGCACACGACTCGCCAAATTCACGATCGGCCAAGTCGTCCGCCACCGCGTGTACCCCTTCCGCGGCGTGATCTTCGACGTCGATCCCAACTTCTCGAACACCGAGGAGTACTGGCTGTCCATTCCGGAGCATATCCGGCCGCACAAGGACCAGCCGTTCTACCACCTGTTGGCGGAGAACGATGAGAGCGCCTACGTGGCCTATGTCTCGGAACAGAACCTGCTGCCGGACGACACCGGCCAGCCGGTCGGCCATCCGCAGGCCGCACTGATCTTCGAGGCCTTCGACGAGGGCCAGTACCGCCTGCGTCCCGGCATCGGGCACTAGGAGCCCGACCGAGGTCGGGACCGAGGGGCGTCGAGCGCATCGAAATGCTTGTTTCCCCTTTAGATCGTCATCCCCGGCCTTGTGCCGGGGACCCATGCTTCAGCTCGCGCGAGCCATTGCGGCAGGCCGCGCGGCGCGGCCTGCTCCCACGACCGGGCAGGCGCGACGATGGATCCCCGGCACAAGGCCGGGGATGACGGCCGAAGGTGGGATCGCAACGAGGGCGTCCGCTAGAGCGCTTCAGGCGAAAGTGGATCCCGGTTTCGCCGCCCGACGCGCTCTAATTCAAAGAGTTAGAGCCTTTTTATCTGGTTCAAGTGACTCCACTTGAACCAGAAACGCTCTAGCGGCGGCGGGATGCGCCATCCAAAATCTAGCGCTCGACCTTCGGATCCAGCTT
>NZ_JANXWD010000011.1 GCF_025351295.1 Phenylobacterium sp. | reverse complement strand
GGCCCCATGCGCGGAGCTTGAGGCCTCGCGCCCCCTCCGTCGGCTTTGCCGCCACCTCCCCCGAAGTGTTCCCTTCGGGGGAGGAGCAAAGACTCAGAAATCGACCGCGAGGCCCTTGCGTTCCCAGTCGCCGAAGCGGGTCGGCTCCGGGCCCTTGGGACCGCCCTGCTCCGGGGCCAGTTCGGCGGCCTGGGCGGCGAGGCGGCGGGCTTCGGCCTCCTCCAGCGCCCGGCGGGCGGCGTCGGTCAGCGGCTTGCCGGGTGCGGCCCCGGGGATGTCGGCGGGCGGGGTGTCGTCCATGTCCCTCATCTAATCCCTTGCGCCCGCGGCCCCAAGAGGGCACGCCGCGCGCCGTGAGTTCTTCCCCCGATCAAGACACCCCGCTGGGCCTGCCGGCCCGTGCCGCCGCCCTCGACCTGCTGACCGCCGCCCTGTCGCGGCGCGCCGGCCTGGACGAGGGCCTGAACCATCCGGCCCTGGCCGCCCTGGAACCGCGCGACCGGGCCTTCGCCCGCGCCCTGGCCATGGCCACCCTGCGCTGGCTGGGGCCTATCGACACCGCGCTCCAGGCCCGGCTGAAGAAGGCCCCGCCCGAGCCGATCGTCAATGTGCTGCGGCTGGGCGCGGCCCAGCTGCTGGTGCTGAAGACCCCGGCCCATGCCGCGGTGGGCGCCACCGTCGACCTGGCCGCCGCCCAGAAGGGCGGGGCGGTGTTCAAGGGCCTGGTCAACGCCGTGCTGCGCGGCCTGACCCGCGAGCCGCCGGAGCTGAACGACCCGTCGCTGATGGCCCCCAGCTGGCTGCAGGCCCGCTGGCGCGCCGCCTATGGTCACGACGCCGCCGAGTCCATCTGCGCCCTGATCGGCGAGGAGCCGGCCACCGACCTGACCTTGCGGACCGCCGCCGACGCCGAACTGGCCCAGGCCCTGGAGGCGCGGCCGCTGCCGGGCGGCTCCCTGCGGGTGGGCCTGAAGGGCGAGGTCTCCGCCTGGCCCGGCTTCGACGAGGGCCGCTGGTGGGTGCAGGACGCCTCGGCCGCCATCCCGGCGCGGCTGCTGGCCCTCCGGCCGGGCGACACGGTCCTGGACCTCTGCGCCGCGCCCGGCGGCAAGACCCTGCAGCTGGCCGCCGCCGGCGCGAAGGTCACCGCGCTGGATCGCTCCGAGGGCCGCATCAAGCGGGTCTCCGAGAACCTGGCCCGCACCGGCTTCAGCGCCGAGTTGGTCGCCGCCGACGCGGCCGACTGGCGCGACGGTCGCACCTTCGACGCCGTCCTGCTGGACGCCCCCTGCTCGGCCACCGGCACCTTCCGCCGCCATCCCGACGTCCTCTGGGTCGCCAGCCCGCAGGACATCCCGCGGCTGGCCACCATCCAGACCCGCCTGCTGGCCAGCGCGGCCAGGCGGGTGAAGCCAGGCGGGCGGCTGGTCTACTGCGTCTGTTCGCTGGAGATGGAGGAGGGCGAAGGCCAGGTGGCGACGTTCCTGTCGCGGACGCCCGACTTCGCGCTGGACCCGATCGCGGCGGGCGAAGGCGGCGCGCCGGACGCCAGCCTGAAGCCGGACGGCACGCTCCGCATCCTGCCGCACCACGTGAGCGGCGGGACGGACGGGTTCTACATCGCCCGGATGACGCGCGCCGCGTAGACGCGCGATTGGCAGGGCCGCCCGCATCAGGCTAAGCCGGGGCATGGCCTCGCCCAAGACCATCATCGCCCCCTCGATCCTGGCGGCCGACTTCGCGCGGCTGGGCGAAGAGATTCGCGCCATCGAGGCGGCCGGGGCCGACTGGGTCCACGTGGACGTCATGGACGGCCATTTCGTGCCCAACATCACCCTGGGCCCGGACATCGTGAAGGCGCTGCGCCCGCACGCAAAGATCCCCTTCGACTGCCACCTGATGATCAGCCCGGCCGACCCCTACCTGGAGGCGTTCCGCGCGGCGGGCGCCGATTACATCAGCGTCCACCCCGAGGCCGGCCCGCACCTGAACCGCACCCTCAAGCGCATCCGCGAGCTCGGCGGCAAGGCCGGGGTGGTGTTCAACCCCTCCACCGACCCCTCGGTGATCCAGTGGATGATGGACGACGTGGACCTGATCCTGGTGATGTCGATCAACCCGGGGTTCGGCGGCCAGACCTTCATGCCCTCGCAGCTGGCGAAGATCACTGCGCTCAGGGCGATGATCGACGCGACCGGGCGCGACATTCCGCTGGAGGTGGACGGGGGAGTGACGCCGGAGACCGCCAAATTGTGCATCGCCGCCGGGGCCACGGCCCTGGTGGCCGGAACCGCCGTCTTCCGCGGCGGGGCGGAGCGTTACGCCGCCAATATCGCCGCCCTGCGCGGCTGACCCCGGTGGCCGGACCCCTTCGCCTGCCCGGACGCCATCTGGCCCTGGCGCTGGCCGTGGCCACCGGACGGGCGGTCTCCGAGGAGTGGCGCGCCGCCGAGCCCGGCCGCTGGCTGCCCGGCCAGGCCCGGCCCGAGGGCTTCGGCCTGCAGCCCCGCGACGCACGGCCGCCGGACATCGAGGGCGGCCGCCGCATCCTGGCCGGGGTGTTCACCCTGGGCGGCGCGACCCTGGCGGCCGGCGCCGGGGGCGACCCCTGGGACCGACCCAGCCCCAGCCGCGCCTTCGCCGAGGCCCTGCACCGCTTCGACTGGCTGCCCGGCCTGATCGCCGCCGGGCCAGAGGGCGCGGCCGAGGCGCTGCGCCTGGTGCTGGAGTGGCGGCGGATCTTCGGCCGCTGGAACGGCTTCGCCTGGGCGCCGGAGGTGATGGCGCGCCGGGTGTTTAACCTGGCCTGCGCGGGCCCCGCCCTGGCTGCCCGCGCCTCCGAGGCCGAGACCGCGGGGATCGCCATGGACCTGGCCCGGCAGGCCCGCAGCCTGCTGGCGGCGGGCGGGACGGCGGGCGCCGCCGAGCGCGCGGCCTGCGCCGCCGTGGCCGGCGCCGCCCTGCGCGGGATAGCCGGACGCCGGCTGCTGGAGCGGGCCCTGCCGCGCCTGAGCCGCGCACTGGCGATCACCGTCGAGCCCGAAGGCGGTCATGCCACCCGACGCCCCGACGCGGCCCTGGAGTTGCTGTTCGACCTGCAGGCCCTGGACGAGGCCATGGTCCAGCGTGGCTTGGCCGCGCCCGACGCGGTGCAGCGCTCGATCGCCCGCCTGGCGGCGGCGGTGCGGTTCTTCACCCTGGCCGACGGGGGCCTGGCGGCCTTCCATGGCGGCGGGCCAAGGAGCCCATCCTACGTCGCCGCCGCGCGCGCCCAGGACGAGACCGGTGACCGCCCGACCCCCAGCGGCCTGGACGGTTTCCAGCGGCTGGACTCGCGCGCCGTGCAGGTGATGGCCGACGTGGCGACCCCGCCGGCCGGCCCGTGGAGCACGCAGGCCTGCGCGCAGTCCCTGTCGATCCAGGTGGTGGCGGGGGGCCGGCGGCTGATCGAGGCGGCGGCCGGCCGTGGCATCGACGCGGCCTCCACCATGCAGGTGGGCGAGCGACCTTATGGGCGGATGCTGAGCGGCTTCGCGGCGCGGGTGCTGGGGCGGCGGCTGACCGAGGCCGAAGCACCGGTCGAGGTGCAGCGGCACGAAGCCCCAGGCGCCGTCTGGCTGGAGCTGGACCACCACGGCTGGATGGCCCGCTACGGGCTGATGCATCAGCGCCGCCTCTACCTGGACCTCGACGGCGGCGAGCTGCGCGGCGAGGACCGGCTGACCCCCACCGCCAAGGTGCAGGGGCCCGACGGCCGCCACTTCGTGCCCTACGCGCTGCGTTTCCAGCTGCACGCCGGGGTCCGCGCCCAGGTCTCGCAGGATCGCCGCAGCGTGCTGCTCCGCCGCGAGGGCGACCCCGGCGGCTGGACGCTGCGCAACGATGCTCTGGACATCGCCCTGGAGCCGCGCGCCCACGGGCCCGGCCTGCAACTGGTCCTGCGCGGCCAGCGGCGGGCCGACTCCGGCGCCCGGGTGCGGTGGAAGCTCGCCCCGGCGACCGCGCCGACCATCGCGCGCGTTGACGCGCCGCCAACAGCGGCCTAAGCCGCCGCCATCCCGTGTGACTGGCGAATCGAGGTGGGGGACCACCGGGGAGCGCGGAGACCATATCGACGCCGCTCGCCTGGGCATTTCCTTGAACCTCTGAGGAGAATGCCGTGCCCGCCGCGCCAGATTTCCCCCCCGCCCCCGACAAGGTCGCGGTCCGCCGCGCGTTGATCAGCGTCTCCGACAAGACCGGCCTGGTCGAGGCCGCCCGCCAGCTGTCCGCGCTGGGCGTCGAGCTGGTCTCCACGGGCGGCACGCGCAAGGCCATCGCCGACGCCGGGATCGCGGTGAAGGATATCTCCGACCTCACCGGCTTCCCGGAGATGATGGACGGCCGCGTGAAGACCCTGCACCCCGTGGTCCACGGCGGCCTGCTGGGGGTGCGCGACGCGCCCGAGCACAAGGCGGCGATGGACGCGCACGGCATCGGGGCGATCGACCTGGTCTATGTCAACCTCTACCCCTTCGAGCAGACGGTGGCGGCCGGGGCGGACTACGAGACCTGCGTCGAGAACATCGACATAGGCGGCCCGGCGATGATCCGCTCGGCGGCCAAGAACCACGGCTACGTCGCCGTCTGCACCGATCCGGCCGACATGGCGCAGGTGCTGGCTGAACTGGCCCACGGCGGCGCGACCTCGCTCGACCTGCGGCGACGGCTCGCCGCCAGGGCCTATGCCCGCACCGCCACCTACGACTCCTCGATCGCCTCGTGGTTCGCTGCCGAACTGGGCGATTTCGCGCCCGCCCGATTCTCCATTGGCGGCCAGCTCGCCCAGACCATGCGCTATGGCGAGAACCCGCACCAGGACGCGGCCTTCTACCGCTTCCCCAACGCCCCGCTCGGCGTAGCGACCGCCACCCAGCTCCAGGGCAAGGAACTCAGCTACAACAACATCAACGACACGGACGCCGCCTTCGAACTGATCGCCGAGTTCGATCCGGCCGCCGGCCCGGTGTGCGCGATCGTCAAGCATGCGAACCCCTGCGGGCTGGCCTGCGGCGCCACCATGCTGGAGGCCTACCAGCGCGCGCTCGCCTGCGACCCCACCAGCGCGTTCGGCGGCATCGTCGCCCTGAACGGGCGCCTGGACGCCGCCACGGCGGCCCAGCTGCTGGAGGTGTTCACCGAGGTGGTGATCGCGCCCGAGGCCGACGACGACGCCGTCGCGCTGTTCCGCAAGAAGAAGAACGTGCGTCTGCTGGTGACCGGCGGCCTGCCCGACCCGCTGGCCGTCGGCAAGACGTTCAAGTCGGTCGCGGGCGGCTTCCTGGTGCAAAGCCGCGACACCACCCACCTGACGCCCGCCGACCTGACGGTGGTGACGAAGCGCGCGCCGACCGACGCCGAGGTCCGCGACATGCTGTTCGCCTTCACCGTCGCCAAGCATGTGAAATCCAACGCCATCGTCTACGCCCGCGACGGCCAGACGCTCGGGATCGGCGCCGGTCAGATGAACCGCAAGGACTCAGCCCGCATCGCCGCGCTACGCGCCGCCGATTTCGGCCTGGACCTGAAGGGGTCGGCCTGTGCTTCCGAGGCGTTCTTCCCGTTCCCCGACGGCCTGATCCAGGCGGCCGACGCCGGCTGCACCGCGGTGATCCAGCCCGGCGGCTCTATCGGCGACAAGGCCGTGATCGAGGCCGCCGACGAACGCGGCCTGGCGATGGTGTTCACCGGCGTGCGGGTGTTCCGGCACTAGGTCGTAGGGACGATTTAGGATTCCCCTGAATCGCGAGTGGTGATTCAAGACTACCTTTGGGAGGCGGTCTTGGAAGGCGAGGTTCTTAGGGACGACCAGTGGGAGCGGATCAAGCCTTTTGTGCCGGGGGGCCGCAAGGGCAAGCGGGGACCGCGCAGCGACGGGCGGCTGTTCATCGACGCGTTATTGTGGATGGCGCGCTCAGGCGGTCGGTGGCGGGATCTGCCAGAGCGCTTCGGGCCGTTCGAGCGTGCGAAGAAGCGCTACTACCGCTGGATCGAGAGGGGCGTGCTGGCCAAGGTCTTCGAGGCCGTGGCGGCCGAGGCGGACTTGGAATGGGTGATGCTGGACGCCACCGTCATCCGGGCCCACGCCCAAGCCGCCGGAGGGCGGCGAAAAAG
>NZ_JANXWD010000158.1 GCF_025351295.1 Phenylobacterium sp. | reverse complement strand
AGCCGGCGAACCGACACCGCGTCGAAATCCTCCCGCAACACCACCACAGAGCCCATCACGCCCTCCTCTCGGACAACCAGCGTGAATCACTGTTCGGCCCTCAAGGGAATCCCCTGAGTCAGCGTCAGCGGCGATTGGTATGAGTTGGTCCAATGCGACATAGCGGGCATTGCGCGGCTCCTGTTGGGCGCGCGCGTGGGGGTGATCCTTTAGCCAAGGATAGGCAGCCACGGCTTCCGAACCATCCCTCCCGAGGTCGATGATTTCGCTGATCTGGAGCCATCCCCAAATCCGATGCTCCGGCTTTCCGACGAAGCGCCACTCACCGTCATTTTCGACAGGCCGAAAAAGCCCGAAAAAGAGGAACAGGTCGCCGCGTTCGACACCCTGGTTTTCGAGATGGCCCTGGGCCGCTGACGATTGCCCTAGAGCGTGACCGCTTTAGCATGGAGCGTAGCCGGAGTTGACGAGACTGGGCGGGTTAAACGGGCTCAGAAGGGTGCGTCGTCGTCCGTGATCGTGCTAGTCGCGGGCTTGCCGGCCGTGGCCTTCTTGGCGGGGGCCTTCTTCTTGGCCGCCACGGGCTTCTTCTTCGCAGGGGCCTTCTTCGCCGCCGCTGTTTTCGGCGCCGCCTTGGCCTTGGCTGCGCGGGCCGGCTTCTTCTTGCCGCCGGCGGAGGGTTTGCCCGCGCGCTCGGCGATCAGGGCCACGGCCTGCTCCAGGGTCACCGTCAGCGGGTCGGCGCCGCGCGGGACGTTGGCGTTGGTGGACCCGTGCTTGATGTAGGGGCCGTAGCGGCCGCTGAGCACGCGGATCGATTGGCCGTCCACCGGGTGGGCCCCCAGGTCGGCCAGGGCCGAGGCTTCCGGCCGGCGGCCGGCGCGTTTGGTGGCGATCAGGTCGACGGCACGGTTCAGGCCGACGTCGAACACCTCGTCGGCGTTCGGCAGGTTGGCGTAGGTCCCGTTATGCAGCACGAACGGCCCGAAGCGGCCGATGCCGGCCAGGATGGGCTTGCCGTCCTCAGGGTGATTGCCGACCTCGCGGGGCAGGCGCAGCAGGCGCAGGCCCTTCTCCAGGTCCATGTCCGGGGCGGACCAGCCCTTGGGCAGGCTGGAGCGCTTTGGCTTCTCGCCCTCGCCCAGCTGGACGTAGACGCCGAAGCGGCCGGTCTTGAGGAACACGGTCTCGCCGGTCACCGGGTCGGTCCCCAGTTCGCGGTCGCCGGTCGCGCCTTCTTCGCCCTCTTCGGCCACCGTCAGCGGCCGCGTGTGGCGGCATTCCGGATAGTTCGAGCAGCCCAGGAACGGGCCGTACTTGCTGGATTTCAGGCCCATCCGGCCCGTGCCGCAGGTGGGGCAGGCGCGGGGATCGGAACCGTCCGGCTTGTCGGGGAACAGGTGCGGGCCCAGGGTGCGGTCCAGCGCGGTCAGCACGTCGCTCATCCGCAGCTCGGTGGTCTCGCCGACCTTGGCGTTGAACTCGGCCCAGAACTCGCGCAGCAGCACCTTCCAGTCGAGGTCGCCGGCCGACACCAGGTCCAGGCGTTCTTCCAGCGCCGCGGTGAAATCGTACTCGACGTAGCGGCCGAAATACTCCTCCAGGAAGGCGGTCAGCAGGCGGCCCTTATCCTCGGGCACGAACCGCTGCTTCGCCATCCGCACATAGGCGCGGTCGCGCAGCACGGTCAGGATCGAGGCGTAGGTCGAGGGCCGGCCGATGCCGAGTTCCTCCAGCTTCTTGACCAGGCTGGCTTCGGAATAGCGTGGCGGCGGCTCGGTGAAGTGCTGGTCGGCCTTGGCCCCGCGCACCTGGGCGGCGGCCCCTTCGGCGACCTGCGGCAGGCGGCCACCCTCCTCGTCGCCCGGGTCGTCGCGGCCTTCCTCGTAGACCGCGAGGTAGCCGTCGAAGGTGATCACCACGCCCGAGGCGCGCAGGCCGGTCTGCCCGTCCGCGGAGTCCAGGTCGATGGTGGTGCGCTCGACGCGCGCGCTCTCCATCTGCGAGGCGATCATCCGCTTCCAGATCAGCTCGTAGAGCCGGCCGAGGTCGCCATCGAGCCGCATCTTGCCGGGGTTGCGGTCCAGGCTGGTGGGGCGGATCGCCTCGTGCGCCTCCTGGGCGTTCTTGGCCTTGGTGGAATAGATCCGCGCCTTCTCCGGCACATATGCCTTGCCGTAGAGCCCGCCGATCACCGCGCGCGCCTCGTCCAGGGCTTCCGGCGCGGTCTGCACGCCGTCGGTCCGCATGTAGGTGATCAGACCCACGGTCTCGCCGCCGATGTCGATGCCCTCATAGAGCTTCTGGGCGGCCTGCATGGTCCGCTGCGCATTGAAGCCCAGCTTGCGCGACGCCTCCTGCTGCAGGCTGGAGGTGGTGAAGGGCGGTGGCGGCGAGCGGCGGCCCGGCTTGCGCTCCAGCGACGAGACCTTGAACGTAGCGGCCTTGACTGCGTCGCGGGCGGCGAAGGCGGCGGCCTCGTCGCCCAGGTCGAACTTGGTGAGTCGCTTGCCCTGGTGCTTGGCCAGGCGGGCTGTGAACGGGTCGCTGTTGGCCGTGACCTCGACCTCGACGGTCCAGTATTCCTGGGTCCTGAACCGCTCGATCTCCAGCTCGCGGTCGACCACGATGCGCAGCGCAACCGACTGCACGCGGCCGGCCGAGCGCGCGCCAGGCAGCTTGCGCCACAGCACCGGCGACAGTGTGAAGCCGACCAGATAGTCGAGGGCGCGGCGGGCCAGGTAGGCGCGGACCAGCTCCATGTCGAGCTGGCGCGGATTGGCCATGGCCTCGGTCACGGCCGTCTTGGTGATGGCGTTGAACACCACCCGCTCGACCGGGATATCCTTCAGGCCGCGCTTCTTGTTGAGGATCTCCAGCACATGCCAGGAGATCGCCTCGCCCTCGCGGTCGGGGTCGGTGGCCAGGATCAGGCGGTCGGCGCCCTTGGCGTAGTCGGCGATCTCGCTGAGCCGCTTGGCCGCCTTGGCGTCGACCTCCCAGGACATGTCGAAGTCCTCGTCCGGGCGCACGGAGCCGTCCTTCGCGGGAAGGTCGCGGACGTGGCCATAGGAGGCGAGCACCTTGAAGTCCGAGCCCAGGTACTTGTTGATGGTCTTGGCCTTGGCCGGGCTCTCAACGATAACGAGCTTCATTTATGCCGTGTCTGGTCCAAAAGAGCGCGGAAGGTGGGGGCGGTCCCCGTGGCCTGTCAACGGCCCTGCTGACACCTATCTGCAAGCCCCTTAAGGGGCTGTTTCTTGCCGCAGCCCGTCGAAGGCGCCGTCAATCGCCCAGATACCGGTCGAACCAGGCGAGGGTGCGCTGTTCGACGTCGCGCTGGTTCATCGGATCGCGCAGGCCGTGGCCCTCGCCCGGATAGATCACCAGCGATGTCGGCACGCCCACCGCCTTCAGCCCGTGCCAGAACTCCAGCGACTGGGCCGGCGGGCACTCCACGTCGCGCTCGCCGACATAGATGAAGGTAGGGGTCTTTGCCGCACGGATCGAGCGGATCGGGGAGAGCCGGTCGTAGACGGCCGGGTTGTCGTAGGCGGTGCCGCCGAAGAACGGGACCATCCACTGGTCGATGCCGTTCTGGCCGTAGTAGCTGATCCAGTTGGCGATCCCCGCGCCCGCCGCGCCCGCCTTGAAGCGGTCGGTATGGGTCACCGCCCACATGGTCATGAAACCCCCGTACGAGCCGCCCATGACCGCCAGGCGCTTGTCGTCGACCGGCGCGACCTTTTCCACCGCGTCGACGCCGGCCAGGATGTCGCGCAGGTCGCCGCCGCCGAAGTCCTGGACGTTGGCGCGGGTGAAGGCCTGGCCCTGGCCGTGCGAGCCGCGTGGGTTGGGCATGAACACATAGTAGCCGTGCGCCAGCAGGGCGTGCGTAGTGCCCTCCCAGACGAACCGCGGGTCCGAGGCCGAGGACGGGCCGCCGTGCACCAGCACCGCCATCGGATAGGTCTTGCCGGGCTGGACGTTTGGCGGGGCCAGCAGCCAGCCCTGGACGTCGAAGCCCTCGTTCTTCCAGGTGACGCTGCGGGCGGCGCCGTCGGCGACCATGGCGTCGTTGTCGTGCGTGACCTGGGCCAGCGTGCCCGTCGGCCCGGCCGCGATCTGTGGCGCGACGGCGAAGCTCTCGCGCATGGCGGCGAACGTCTGCCCGTCAGCGCTCAGCGCCAGGCCGCCGTCGCCGGAGCCGACGTGCGTGGCCTCGGACCACAGCGGCTTCAGCTTCCCGCTGGCTGGATCGACGGCGAACAGGGCATGCATCTCGCCGGTCAGGGCGGTGGCGTAGAGGCCGCCAGCCTTCCAGCTCAGGGCCGAGAAGCTGCCCTTGAACCCAGGGGTCACGTTCACGGGCGTCCCGCCGGCGAATGGCACGGCGTAGAGGTCGCCGCCCACCGGCCCGAAGTCGCTCATCAGCCCGCCGATGAACACCACCGTCCGGCCATCCGGCGACACCCGCGGCTGGTCCAGCTGGACGTGCGGCGCGGCGATCTCGCGGGCCGCGCCGCTGACCAGGTCGACGGCCTCGAGCCGGGCGATCCACCAGTTGTTGTCGCCGTCGCCCCTGGCGTCGGTGGCGACGAAGCCGCGGCTGTCCGGGGTCCAGTCGTACTCGTAGACGAACCGGTCGCCCGGCGAGACCATCCGGACCGGCCCGCCGGCCGCGGGCAGCACGGCGATCCGCCGCTCGTCGGGGGCGGCGTCGATCTCGCCCACCCGGGCCGCGCCGGCCTGGGTCGCGCCTGTCTCCTTGTGTGGGTCGGCGGTGGCCAGCACCGCCAGGGTCCTGCCGTCCGGCGACCAGCGCGGCGTGGCCAGCAGGCCCCGGAACGTCGCGGCCGTCCGCAGCTTGCCGGCCTCGGCGATCATGATGCTGGCCTGGCCGATGCGGCGGTCGGTGGCGACGAAGGCCAGGGCCGCGCCATCCGGCGACCAGGTGGGCGCGCCATAGCGACAGGCCGGGCAGGGATCGAACTCGCCGACGATCACGCTGTCGACCCGGCCGCGGACCACCACATGGCCGTGCGGCGTTTCATGCCGGCCGGCCACGTCGACGCTGTCGACGGTGGCGATCAGGTCGCCGGCGGGCGAGAGCGCCAGGCCGTCGTACTGATGGACGCTGGTCGGCGCGGCGGCGACAACGGCGGCCGCGGCGGCGAGGATGAGGCTGAGCATGGAACTCCCCGGACTGTTGGCAGTCCTCTAGCCCATTTCCAACGCGGCGCGAGTCTCAGGGCGTCGCGACCATGCCGCCCGGCAGCAGTTCGGCGCGGCCGGCCAGGGCCAGCTCCATCAGCGCCGCGAACACCGCCGGCGCCGGCGCCTGTGCGGCGCGGACCAGTTCGTCGCGCGACACCGGCGTCGGCGACAGCAGGTCGGCCAGCCGTTCGCGCAGGGCCTCGTCGGGCTCCGCCGGCGCGTCCTGGAACGGGGTCCGGTCCGGCTCGCGGAACCCGCGCAGACCCTCCAGGGCGCGCAGCACATCCTCGGCGCCCTCGCAGATCGCGGCGCCCTGGCGGATCAGGTCGTTGGTCCCCTTGGCGCGCGGGTCCAGCGGCGAGCCCGGCACCGCCAGCACCTCGCGCCCCTGCTCGGCGGCGAGGCGCGCGGTGATCAGCGAGCCGGAGCGGAACTCCGCCTCGACCACCACCACGGCGCGCGACAGGCCGGCGATGATCCGGTTGCGGCGCGGGAAGTCGCGGGCCACCGCCGTGCGGCCGGGCTCGTTCTCCGAGACCACGCAGCCGGTCTCGCAGATGCGGGCGTAGAGGTCGCGGTGTTCGGGCGGATAGACGTCGTCGATGCCGCCACCCAGAACGGCCACGGTGCCGGTCGGCATCGCGCCCTCGTGGGCCGCGGCGTCGATGCCGCGCGCCATGCCGGAGACGATGACGTGGCCCGCCCCGCCCAGCTCGGCGGCCAGGCCGCGGGCGAAGCGCTGGCCGGCGGCCGACGCCACGCGGGCGCCCACCACCGCCACCGTCTGCCGGTCCAGCAGGTCCACATTGCCCCGCACCCAGATCAGCGGCGGCGGCGGGTCGAGGGCGGCCAGCGCCGGCGGGAAGTCCGGCTCGCAGGCGCAGATCAGCCGGGCGCCCAGGGCCGCGCCGGCGGCCAGCTCCTGGTCGACCTGGGCCTCGCTGGCGATCCTGATCCCGCCCATCCGCCCGCCGCGCCGGGCCAGGTCGGGCAGGGCGGCCAGCGCCCGGGACGCCTCGCCGAAGCGGGCGATCAGCTGGTCGAAGGTGACCGGCCCGACGTTCTCCGTCCGGGCCAGCCGCAGCCAGTCGCGCTGCTGCAGATCGGAGAGCCGCCGCGTCACGCCTCCGGGGTCCCGTCGTCCCTGTACAGCTCTGGGGGTAGTGTCGGCCCACCGTTGTGGCCCGCCGTCGGCGATGTCTTGGCGCCGATGCGCGGCTCCTGGCCCTTCAGCAGGCGGCGGATGTTGTCCTCGTGACGGACGTAGACCAGCAGCGCCATGAACAGGGCCAGCAGGGCGATGGCGTGCGGCCGGCCCAGCAGCAGCGCGACAGCCGGGGCCAGGGCCACCGCCACCAGGGCGGCCAGCGACGAGAACCGGAACACGAAGGCCACGATCAGCCAGGTCGCCGCCGCCACCAGCCCCACCGGCCACGCTGCCGCCAGCAGGGCGCCGAGGAAGGTCGACACGCCCTTGCCGCCCTTGAATTTCAGCCACACCGGGAACAGGTGCCCCAGGAACGCCGCCCCCGCCGCCAGCGAGGTCAGCACCGCCTGCTGCTCGGCCGTGCCGTTCCGCGTGGCCAGCCAGGCCAGCAGCACCGCCACGGCGCCCTTGCCGCCGTCGCCCAGCAGGGTGAGCAGCGCCAGGTCCTTGCGACCGGTCCTCAGCACATTGGTCGCGCCGATATTGCCGGAGCCGACCTGCCGGATGTCCCCCGCGCCGCCGATGCGCGTGGCGATCACCCCGAACGGGATCGATCCCAGCAGATAGCCGCCGATCAGCGCCGCCCCGATCAGCACCGGGCCCAAGGATTCGGACATGAACGCTCCCTCTTGGCGGGAGTCCTAGCGCGTCCCGCGCCGCGCCGGAACCGGGACGTGCAGGCCGGCGCGGGATCGTCCTCCGCGGGCGGAGACGACGATCAGGCGCTGTACACCGTCCGGCCATCCACCAGGGTGCGCAGGACCTTGCCCTGCAGCCGGCGGCCGTCGAACGGGGAGTTCTTCGACTTCGAGACCAGCTTGTCGGCGTCGATGACGATCGGGGCGTCGAGGTCGCAGACCACCAGGTCGGCCGGGGCGCCCTTGGCGATGCGGCCGGCGGCCAGGCCCAGCAGGTCGGCCGGGGCGATGGTCACCGTGCGGATCAGGTCGATCAGCGGGATGCGGCCCTCGTGGTGGAAGCCCAGCAACGCGGCCAGCAGGGTCTGCAGGCCCACGGCGCCCGGCGCAGCCTCATCGTACGGCAAGCGCTTGTCCTCGGCCGGCGCGGGGGCGTGGGCGGAGACCACCACCTGGATCAGGCCCGAGGCCACGGCGTCGATCACCGCCTGACGGTCGTCCTCGGAGCGCAGCGGCGGGTCCAGCTTGCAGAAGGTGCGGTAGTCGCCGATGTCGATCTCGTTGAACGACAGGTGGTTGATCGAGGTGGTGGCGGTCACGGGCAGGCCGCGCGCGATCCCTCGCTTGAGGCTTTCTAACGCCGCCGCCGTGGTCACCTGGTCGACGATCAGCGGCGCGCCGGTCAGCTCCACCAGGGCCAGGTCGCGCTCCAGCATGATCCGCTCGGCGATGGCGGGGACGGACGGCAGCCCCATCCGCGCCGCGAACTCCCCCTCGCTGGCCACCGCGCCGGCCGAGAGCCACGGGTCGGCCGGGCGGTGCGAGACCGGCACGCCGAACGCCTTGGCGTAGCTCAGCACCCGGCGCAGCACCTTGGAATCCACGATCGGACGGTCGGCGTCGGTCACATAGAGGCAGCCGGCCTCGTGCATCAGGCCGATCTCGGCCATCCGCTGGCCCTCGCAGCCCTTGGTGGCGGCGCCGGCCGGGAACACCTTGACCAGCTCGATGTCGCGGGCCCGGCGCAGGATGAAGTCGACCACCGCCGGCTCGTCCATCACCGGGTGGGTGTCGGGCTGGACGACGATGGTTGTGACCCCGCCGGCGGCGGCGGCCAGGGCGGCGGACTTCAGCGTCTCCTTGGGCTCGGAGCCCGGCTCGCCGGTCTTCACCCGGATGTCGATCAGCCCCGGGATCAGCAGCGCGCCGCCCAGGTCGATCACCTCGACGTCCGGCGACAGTGAGCCCAGGCCCGGCGCGCGGGTCACGTCGGCGATCACCCCCTCGGTCACGATCACCGCGCCGGGGCCGTCATAGCCCGACGCCGGATCGACCAGCCGGGCGTTGGTGAAAGCGAGAGGGCGGGTCATCCTGCTTCGCTCCTGGCGGAGCTTCGCAGGACGGGTCCCGAGGCGAGGGCTTGCCCTCCGAAGCCTTGGCGAAGGAGGGTCATCGGTCGTTTTCCAGGCGCGCGGCAAGCGAGGTCAGCACCGCCATCCGCGCCGCCACGCCCATCTCCACCTGGTCCTGGATCAGGCTGACCGACAGGTCGTCGGCGACCTCGGAGTCGATCTCCACGCCGCGGTTCATCGGCCCCGGGTGCATCACCCGCGCGTGCGGCGCGGCATAGGCCAGCTTCTCGCGGTCGAGACCGAAGAAGCGGAAATATTCGCGCGGCGAGGGCGCCATCACCCCGTCCATCCGCTCCAGCTGCAGGCGCAGCATCATCACCACGTCGCAGCCGGCGATGCCCTCGCGCATGTCATGGAAGATCGACACGTTCCAGCGCTCGGCGGCCGGCGGGATCAGGGTCGGCGGGCCCACCAGCCGCACCTCGGCGCCCAGCATCTGCAGCATGGCGATGTTGGAGCGCGCCACCCTCGAGTGGGCCACGTCGCCGCAGATCGCCACCCGCAGCCCGGCGATGTGGCCGAAGGCGCGGCGCATCGAGAGCGCGTCCAGCAGCGCCTGGGTTGGATGCTCGTGCTGGCCGTCGCCGGCGTTGATCACCGAGCAGCCGACCTTCTGCGACAGCAGGCTGGCCGCGCCGGACGAGGCGTGGCGCACCACCAGCAGGTCGGGCTGCATGGCGTTCAACGTCACCGCGGTGTCGATCAGGGTCTCGCCCTTGGACATCGCCGACGACCGCGGGCTCATGTTGACGACGTCGGCGCCCAGCCGCTTGCCGGCCAGCTCGAACGAGCTCTGGGTGCGGGTCGAGTTCTCGAAGAACAGGTTCATCAGCGTGCGACCCTTGAGCAGGTCGAGCTTCTTGCGGGTCTGGCGGTTCAGGCTGACGAAGCCGTCGGCCAGGTCCAGCAGGTTGGCCACCTCGACCTCGTTGAGGTCGGTGGCCGACAGGAAATGGCGCTTGGGAAAGGAGAAGGTCCGCTGCAGGACCTCGTTCAGACCGGGGGGCGCGGCATCCATCGAAGCGGCGTCTTAGGCGCAGCCGCCGCCCGAGCCAAGCGCCATCAGCCGCTGTTGTGCACCTTGGGGTCCAGCACCACCGGCGTGCGGAAAGGCCCGTCCCGGTCCTTGACCAGCACGAAGATGTTGAACTTGGCCAGCCGCGGGCGGTTGGACGCCACGTAGCGGGCGTAGAACCGCACGATCCGGTCCTCCGGCTTCGGGTTGATGCCGTTCGCCGGGTCCTTGACGCAGAACATCGCCTTGCCGTCGTCGTTGCCGATGGTCAGGGCCGATGAACCGCCGGAGAAGCTGGCGTCGGGATCGGTCAGCTCCAGCTCGATCAGCAGGACGTCCCCCGGCTTCTTCAGGAACGGGTCGGCGTCCAGGTCGAGCCGGGTCGGATCGGAGACCGGGAGCTGGACCTCGGGGATCCGCCGCAGGCGGTCGCCGGTGCTGCGGGTTCCGTCCTTGTTGGCGGCGAACAGGGCCGTCTCATGGCCGATGTGCTTGGGCGAGACATCGGAGATGCTGATCCTGACGGCCGGCAGGTTGGCCGGCAGGGGCGGGCAGGCCTTGTTGATCAGGCTGAAGGCCGGCCTGGCCACCCCGGTCGGGCGCGGTACCGGCCCCGGCGGCGGCTTCGCCGGGCCGTGGTATCCCGCGACCAGGGACGCCGCCGCGGCGATCCCCGTCGACCAGCCGAGCGCTCTCATGCGGCTCTCCCTTGCGTTGAGTCGGCCGCGATTGAGTGCGTGTGGCGCGCGAAGCGCAAGGCCCTATCGCGAAGCTTGCGCCGTGCTCTGCCCGGCCAGCCGCGCCTCATCGGCGAGGTTCAGGCCCCAGCGCGCCGAATAGGCATCCCCCTTCGGCGAGATCGCCAGCATCGCCAGCGCCCGGCTGGCCCCGCGCCGATCGCCCTGAAGGGCCAGGATGCGGGCGTGCAGGACCGTACAG
The DNA here is from genome assembly GCF_025351295.1 of Phenylobacterium sp. Lineage (GTDB taxonomy): Bacteria > Pseudomonadota > Alphaproteobacteria > Caulobacterales > Caulobacteraceae > Phenylobacterium. Next base: position 14,522 of record NZ_JANXWD010000158.1, on the reverse strand, counting down.
AAGTCGGCGATCTCGTGGTCGCTGGTCCCGCCAGCCCGGGGCTCGCAGGGGCCCAGCACCTTGGCCAGCGCACGCGGCGACGGCCGCCGCTCGGCCGGCCCGGCCAGCAGGGTGCGCACCTTGAACAGCTCGAAGGCGCGGGCCTGGCTGGCCACCTCGGCGTTGCCGGGCGCGCTCTTCATCACCGCCACGGCGTCGGCGCGGCCGCGGTCCAGTCGGGCGATCGCCGCGCCGTACTGGCCCCGTGCGGCGTCCAGGCGCGCCATGGCCAGCTCGTTGCTCAGCATGGCGGTGCGGGCGGCGACGTTCAGCGGGTCGGCGGCCAGCAGGGCGTCGATGATCCGCCGCTGCGCCGTGCGGTTGGCCGCCACGCCGGCCAGGTCGCCGCGCACCCGCTCGGTGTCGGCCAGCCAGGCATAGCCGTCGGCCACCTCCAGCTGGCGGTCCACGTCGCGCGGCTTGCTGTTCGCGGCCGCCTGCAGCGTCGACAGCGCGGTGGTGAAGTGGCGCTCCGCCGTGGGCGCGTCGCCGGCCTGGCGCAGCGCCAGCATGCCGAGGTTGCTCTCCGCGTAGGCGGTCTCCATCAGCCAGTCGATGTTGCTCGGGTCCTTGCGCACCAGCTGCTGGGCCAGGGCGGCATAGGCCTCGAACCCGCGCCGCGCCGCTACGCCGTCGCCGCGCTGCCAGGCGATGAAGCCCAGGTAGTACTCGCTCTGGGCCTGGCCGAAGATCCGCTTGGGGTCCTGCGGGCTGGCGGCCAGCAGGGCCACGGTGATCCGCCGCGCCTCGGCGAACCGGGCCGCGGCGGTTTCCAGGTTGCCGCGCTTCTCGTCGTCCTCGCCCATGGCCTGCAACAGCCGCGCCCGCTGTTCCTGGGCGCTGTCGGAGAGGTCGTTCTGGTCGCGGTAGTAATTCAGCACCGCCTCGTTGACCGTCGACAGCAGGTCGAGCCGCCCGGTGCGCTTCAGCCGCGAGCGCACGTCGGTCAGCATCACCTCGTTCAGCCCCTCGGTCCGCGCCTGCTGCAGCCGCGCCGCCTCGCGCGCCGTTACCGCCGCGACCGCCAGCACGCTGACCACCGCCATGGCCGCCACGCTCGCCCCGGCCAGGGCCACCACGCGGCGCGTCCGCCGCTGGGCGTCGCGCTGGATCAGCTCGTCCAGCTCGACCCCGGCCAGGGCCGCGACCAGCTTCAGCGTGCCCAGCTTGCGCGCGCTGGCGCCGCGCCGGAAGTCCGCCGCCAGCGGCTCCATCACCGGCCCGCCCTGGCCGCCCAGCAGGGCCGGGGGGAACGACGTCGCCATATCCCCCTCGATCAGCGCCGCCCGGATCCGCCCGTCGCCATGCAGCGCCCGGAACAGCTCGATCTCCCGCCCCACCCAGTCCGACGTCGCCGCCGCCGGCGAACAGACCACGATCAGGCTCTCCGACTGCGCAATCGCCTCCCGCAGGGCCGCCGGCAGGTCATGCGCGGCGTTCAGGTCCCAGGTGTCATGGAACAGCGGCTTCAGCCGGCCGCGCCGAAGCTGGCCCGGGTGCGCTAGCTGCGCCAGGCGGCGGGGGAGGCGGTAGGCCTCCAGGTCGCGATGCAGGCGGGCGGCAAACGCGGTGTCGACGCTGCTGTAGCTGATGAAGGCGCTGTAGCGGAGGGAGTTGGGCATGGCGCTAAAGTATCATTTCGGGGTATTGTAAATCTACAATTTCAATCAAGACGTTATCGTCGACGAGAACAGTGTAGAAGGGATGTGAAGTCCGAAGGTAGAATGAAATAGTCAATTAACCCGTGTTTTTTACATTTGGATCAAGTAAGTAATTCACCGGACTGCCATTTTTATTCAGTCTGAGAAAATAACTACCGATATAAGGGTCTCCATTTACGTCTGGATCGATTGTTTCAACGTAGAATTGAACTGTTGTTTCGTTCTTTCCAACATTGAAGGCCTTCTTCACGCAAAACATTTCGCCGTGATACTGTGAGTTCGTTACCACAGGATTATCTCCTGACTGAAAACTGAAACCTTTCGCCTTGATCCGTATTTCAATCAGAACTAGTTGCTTGAATCCATGGGTATATTCATATTCCGAACCATGTAAATAGTCGAATGCAGAAAAATCTGCCGGCGTATAGTCAGGGGTGCTAGTGTCCAATAAAACTGGCGGCGGAAGCAATATATAATCTTTCGCGTTTCCATGGTCATTTACAGAATAGTGAAGAACTAAAGAATTAACTATAGATCCATTGTCTAGTATATCCCACAGTACGATATAGACAGCATCTTTTACTACGCTGTGAGTGTCGCATATTCTAAGTGTTGGACTAGATAAAAGGAAAAACTGAGATGCGACTTGGCGCCTGGGCGGAATATACGTTTCTGAGTTGACGGGAATACTAATTGAAAGCAAGATAACAAATAGAGAGGCAAACCAAAATATTGACCTAGTCCGAGTACAATTTAGCAATAATTGACTATTTGTCGGGCTGGATTTCACTGGAATAATGAAGTCCCCACCGAGCAGAATAGATTTCACCGATCTGCATATTGTCAAACGAATGCGATTTCGTTGCATCAGCGTTGGATCCTCCATAAGAATTAGCAATGCGCTCTTTGAGGGCGGCACAAAAATTCACTATCTCATGATCTATTCGTGCTGAATCAGACGGATTACAGTCTCCAAGTTGACGAATTATATAATTTTTACGAGGTCGTTCGCCTCGTGGAAGCATTAACATCGTTCGAATTCGAAATAGTTCAAACCCACGAGCCTGTTTAGCGATCTCTATATTTTGAGGATCGTCATGAATCATTCGATGCGCAACATAGAGACCATTTTGAAGGCGTTCGAGAGCTGGTCGAAAACGACCTAGATCAGCTTCGAGACGAGCGGTCGCCAGCTCGTTGTTCAGGAAATCCATCCAGACTTCTCTGTTGCGAGGATCCTCGGCGAGTAGTCGATCAATTATACGCCTCTGATCAGCTCTGTGATCGAGTGCGGCCTTGTATCGTCTTTGGACCCGCTGGCTGTCGGCCAGCCACGCTAGGGCATCAATAACATCACGTTGGAGTTCGACATCGCTCGGATTCTTCTGGGCAATGGCGCCCATTTTAAGAAACGATCTGTAGAAATGTGTTTCTGCTGTGGTGGCGTCACCCTCTTGACGTAATGCCAGCATTCCAAGGTTTAGCTCTGAGTATGCAACCTCATGCTGCCAGTCAGCGTTGTTTGGCTCGATCTCCACCAATCGTTGGGCAAGACGCGCGTACGCTTCGAATTTGGCTCGGGCAGTCGCGCCGTCGCCAGCGCGCCAGTTGATGAAGCCTAGCCAATATTCGCTCTGAGCATGTGCGAAAAGGCGCTTTGGGTCGTTCGGCTTCGCAGCGAGAAGAGCGGCGGTCGTGCGGTGCGCCTCTTGGATCTCAGTTCGGGAGCGTTGGATTTGCCCCCGCTTCTGATCATCCTCGCCCATTGCCTGCAAGAGCTTCGCGCGTTGGCGCAGCGCGTCCTCAGGGAGATGGCTGAGGTCTTGGTTCTGATAGTACCTCAGCGCCCCATCGTTCACGGCAGCTAACTCTTCCAGTCGACCTGACCTCTTTGCTTTCGCCCGTAGGTCCGTGAGCATATAATCGACTAGCCCAGTCGCCTGCCGGCGCTGCTTCTCGGCTTCAGCGCTGGCACCCATCGCTACAGCCATCAGCGCGATGATGACCCCCAGCGTCACCACGACGCCCACTGCTAGGCCGACCACCACCTGCATCCGCCGCTGCGCATCCCGCTGGATCAGCTCGTCCAGCTGCGCGCCTGCCAGCCCGGCCATCAGCTTGAGCTTCCCGAGCCGCCAGCCGCGCCCGCCCTTCGTGAAATCCGCCGCCAGCGGTTCTACCGGCGCGCCGCGGGTCTTCTTAAGCAGCGCCGGGTGGAACGACGTCCCCGCCGATCCCTCGATCAGCGCCGCCCGGATCCGGCCGTCGCCATGTAGCGCCCGGAAGTACTCGATCTCCCGCCCCACCCACTCCGACTTCGCGGAGTTGGGTGAGCACAGGACGATCAGGTTCTCAGACTGCGCCAGCGCCTCGCGGATGGCGGAGGTCAGGTCGTGTTCGGCGCTGAGGTCGGCGAGGTCGCGGAAGATGGGCTTCAGGCGGCGTCCGCGCAGCTGGGCGGAGCGGGCCTTGCCGACCAGGCGGCGGGGCAGCCGGTACATCTCGAGCTGGCGGTGCAGGCGCTTGGCGACAGCGACGTCGGCGCTGCTGTAGCTGATGAAAGCGCTGTATCGCAGCAGGGATTCTTGAGCGCCGTCAGCCATTTGGCTACCGCTTGTTGTCCGGAAAACTGCAGGAAATACGCCCTGCACGAATTGTGGCAGAACGCCGGTCGCCCTGCAATGCCCCAGGTCGCAGGCCGCCAACTTGCAATCGGCAGGTGAAAAGTGAGGCAGCGGCCGCGGCGCCTTTCGCCAAGCGTCGCCGTGGGCCATAGCAGTGCCGACGGTCGGCGCTCTCACGGCCCGGTCCGCAAGAACCCGGGGGAAACGCGTGACGGTCAATCTCTACACCTTCGTCGGCATGTATTCGCGCCTGCTCGACACCGCCGCGCACATCCTCGCCAAGGGCGCCGAGCACGCCCAGGCGACCGGCGTCTCCGAGGCGGACATGCTGGAATGGCGGCTGATCGACGACATGTTCCCGCTGCGCAACCAGATCCAGGCCGTGGCGAACTTCGCCGGGCAGTGGCCGGCGCGGGCCGCCGGGGTCGAGATGCTGCCCACCCTCGAAGGCCCGCAGCGCGTCGCCGAGCTGCAGGCGGCGCTGGCGGCGGCCAAGGCGCATCTGGCGGGGCTCAGGCCCGAGCAGTTCGAGGGCCGCGACGACGTCGCGCTCACCGTCGACCTCGGCCAGATGTCGCCGACCTTCGGCGCGGGCCAGTGGCTGACCGGCTTCTCCACCACCAACTTCTATTTCCACCTGTCGATCGCCTACGCGATCCTGCGCTCCAAGGGCGTCCAGATCGGCAAGCGCGACCTGTTCGCCGGCGGGCTGTAGGGCGGCCGCTAGAGGGCGGCGTTGCGCAGGCGGTCCAGAGCCCCCTGCAGGATCCACGCGGCGGCGGCCTTGTCGACCAGCTCGGCGCGGCGGGCACGGGAGACGTCGGCCTCGTCGATCAGCATCCGGTTGACCGCCATCGAGCTCATCCGCTCGTCCCAGAAGGCGATGGGCAGGTCCCTGAGGCGGAAGAGGTTGCGGGCGAAGGCGCGGCTGGACTGGCAGCGCGGGCCCTCTGTGCCGTCCATGTTCACCGGCAGGCCGATGACGATGCCGCCGGCCCCGCGGCTCTCCATCAGCGTGAACAGCGCCGCCGCGTCGCCGTTGAATTTGGTGCGGCGGATGGTCTCCAGCGGGCTGGCGATCGAGCGGCCGATGTCCGACACCGCCACGCCGATGGTCTTCTCGCCGAGGTCGAGGCCCACGACCGGGACGTGGCGCGGCAGCAGGGCGGGCAGTTCGATCAGGTCCACGACGGGCATCGGCCACCCTTAGCTTGCAATGTGCCCCCCCGCACGGCTAACCCACGCGCCTGACTGCAGGAGGGCCCATGGCCATCGACGCGGCGACCGTACGCAAGGTCGCGAGGCTGGCGCGCATCGCCGAGCCGGAGGAGAAGCTGGAGCCGCTGGCCCGCGAGCTGAACGGCATCATCAGCTGGATCGAACAGCTGAACGAGGTCGACACCGATGGCGTCGAGCCGATGACCACGTCGGTGGCCATGACCCTGCCGATGCGCGACGACGTGGTCACCGAGGGCGGCGACGCGGCCCGGGTGCTGGGCAATGCGCCACGCACCGAACGCGGCTTCTTCGTGGTGCCGAAGGTGGTCGAGTGATGTCCGACCTGACCGGACTGACCCTGAAGGCCGCCCTCGACGGGCTGGCCGCCAAGCGCTTCTCCTCGGAAGAGATCACCCGCGCGCACCTTGGCGCCATCGAGGGGTCGCGGGCGCTGAACGCCTTCGTGGTCGAGACGCCGGACAAGGCCGTGGAGATGGCGCGGGCCTCCGACGCGCGCCGGGCGCGGGGCGAGGCCGGGCCGCTGGACGGCGCGCCGCTGGGGATCAAGGACCTGTTCTGCACCGAAGGCGTGGAGTCGACCGCCGGCTCGATGATCCTGCGCGGCTTCAAGCCCACCTACGAGAGCACGGTCACCAGCCACCTGTGGCGCGACGGGGCGGTGATGCTGGGCAAGCTCAACATGGACGAGTTCGCCATGGGCTCGTCCAACGAGACCTCGGCCTGGGGGCCGGTGATCAACCCCTGGCGTTCGGCCGGCGGCAACGCCGCGCTGACCCCGGGCGGCTCGTCGGGCGGCTCGGCCTCGGCGGTGGCGGCGGAGCTGTGCCTGGGGGCGACGGCCACCGACACCGGCGGCTCGATCCGCCAGCCGGCGGCGTTCACCGGCACGGTGGGTGTGAAGCCGACCTACGGCCGCTGTTCCCGCTGGGGCATCGTGGCCTTCGCCTCGTCGCTGGACCAGGCGGGACCGATGGCGCGGTCGGTCGAGGATACGGCGATCCTGCTGACCTCGATGGCCGGCCACGATCCCAAGGACTCGACCAGCATCGACGCCGGAGTCCCTGATTTCGCGAGCTTCTGTGGCAAGTCCGTCAAGGGGCTGCGGGTCGGTATTCCCAAGGAGTACCGCGTCGACGGCATGCCGCCGGAGATCGACGCGCTGTGGGAGCAGGGTATCGCCTGGCTGAAGGACGCCGGTTGCGAGATCGTCGAGGTCAGCCTGCCGCACACCAAATATGCGCTCCCGGCCTACTACATCGTGGCCCCGGCCGAGGCGTCGTCTAACCTCGCCCGCTACGACGGCATGCGCTACGGCCTGCGCGTCGATGGCGCCAACCTCACCGAGACCTATGAGCAGACGCGCGCCCAGGGCTTCGGCGCCGAGGTCAAGCGCCGGATCCTGATCGGCACCTATGTGCTCTCGGCCGGTTACTACGACGCCTACTACCTGAAGGCGCTGAAGGTCCGCCGCCGCATCGCCGACGACTTCGACCAGGCGTGGCTGACGTGCGACGCCCTGCTGACGCCGACCGCGCCGTCGGCGGCCTTCGCGCTCGGCGACAAGTCCGATGACCCGGTGGCCATGTACCTGAACGACATCTTCACGGTGACGGTGAACCTGGCCGGCCTGCCGGGCATGAGCGTGCCGGCCGGCCTGGACGCCCAGGGCCTGCCGCTGGGCCTGCAGCTGATCGGGCGCAACCTGGACGAGGGGACGCTGTTCTCCCTGGGCTCGGCCCTGGAGAAGGCGGCGGACTTCAGGGCCAAGCCCGCGAAGTGGTGGTGAGGTGACGATCATCCCTCCTCTTTAGGGGAGGGTGGATGGCGCGAAGCGCCAGACGGGTGGGGGACCGACGATCAAGCTCAGCGCTCGAACCCGAGACCCCCACCCCGCTCGCCTGCGGCGAGTCGTTCCCTCCCCTGAAGAGGAGGGATGGCGCGTAGCCGCCCTACTTGATCTTGTCGAACTCGGCTTGCAGCGCCTTCAGCTTGGCGTCGTCCAGGGCGCCCTGGCTCATCGGGGCGACCTGGGCCAGGGTCATGGTCGAGATCTGGTCGTAGAACTGGGTGATCGCCGGCAGGGCCGTTTCCAGCGCGGCCTTGGCCTGCGGGTTCTTGATGATGTCGCCAATCGGCGTGGTGTCCACCGAGATCTTGCCGGCCATGGGCATGTCCGCGGCCGGCGCGGCGGCCGGGGCTTGGGCGAAGGCCGGCGCGGCGAGCGCGGTGACCGCGAGCGCGGCGGCGAATGCGAGAGTCTTCATGGGTGTTCCTTTTCCCCGGTCTGAGCGTCGTTAAGACGTGGCGAACCTTGAGGCCATTTCGAGGCGCTTTTGCAAGAGGGCATGTGCGCGCGCTTCCGCTTGCGCCCGCGTTTCGCTACGTACCGCGCCATGAGCGAGACCAATTCGAAAACGATCCAGGGCCGCACCGGCCCGTGGGAAATCGTCCTGGGGCTGGAGGTCCATGCCCAGGTCGCCTCCAACGCCAAGCTGTTTTCCGGCGCGGCGGTGGGCGCCGGCGGCGCGCCGAACAGCCAGGTCAGCCTGGTGGACGCCGCCATGCCCGGCATGCTGCCGGTGATCAACCGCCACTGCGTCGAGCAGGCGGTGAAGACCGGCCTGGGGCTGAAGGCGCAGATAAACACCTGGTCGCGCTTCGACCGGAAGAACTACTTCTACCCGGACCTGCCGCAGGGCTATCAGATCAGCCAGTTCAAGGACCCCGTCGTCGGCGAGGGCGAGGTGATCGTTGAGCGTGACGACGGCTCCACCTTCACCGTGCGCATCGAGCGGCTGCACCTGGAGCAGGACGCCGGCAAGAGCCTGCACGACCAGGATCCGAACTTCACCTACGTCGACCTGAACCGCTCCGGCACCGCGCTGATGGAGATCGTCTCCAGGCCGGATATGCGCTGCGCCGAGGAGGCGGCGGCCTATGTGAAGAAGCTCCGGACCATCCTGATCTACCTCGGCACCTGCGACGGCGACATGGAGAAGGGCAACCTGCGCGCCGACGTGAACGTCTCGGTTTGCCGCCCAGGCGCCTACGAGAGGTTCCGCGAGACCGACGACTTCAGCCACCTGGGCACGCGCTGCGAGATCAAGAACGTCAATTCGTACCGCTATATCCAACAGGCGATCGAGTACGAGGCCCGCCGGCAGATTGAAATCCTGGAAGAGGGGGGCTCGATCAGCCAGGAGACCCGCCTGTTCGATCCCGGCAAGAACGAGACCCGGTCCATGCGCTCCAAGGAAGAGGCGCACGACTACCGCTATTTCCCGGACCCCGACCTGCTGCCGCTGGTGCTGGATCCGGCCTGGGTGAAGGCCATCGAGGCGACCCTGCCGGAACTGCCGGACGCCAAGAAGGCGCGGCTGCAGGCACAGTACGGCCTGACCGCATACGACGCCGGGGTGCTGATCATCGAACAGGCCCGCGCCAACTTCTACGAGGAAGCCGCCAGGGGGCGTGACCCCAAGCTGACAGCCAACTGGGTGACCAACGACTTGGCCGCGCGCCTGACCGCCGGCGGGTTCGACATCGAAGACAGCCCCATCAAGCCGGCCGGCATCGCCGAACTGGTCCAGCTGATCGAGGAGGGGGTGATCTCCTCCAAGATCGCCAAGGACGTGTTCGAGCGCATGTGGGCCGGGGAGGGGACCGCCTCGGAGGTGGTCGAGAAGGCCGGTCTGCGCCAGGTCTCCGACACCGGCGCCCTGGAGGCCATCGTCGACGCGCTGATCGCCGCCAACCCCGGCCAGGCCGCCGCGGTGAAGGACAAGCCCCAGGCCATAGGCTGGTTCGTCGGCCAGGTGATGAAGGAGACCGGCGGCAAGGCCAATCCCGGCGCCGTCAACCAGCTGCTGAGGGCCAAGCTGGGCCTTTGACCGCCGCCGCCACTTCACGGACGATGTGATTCGCCTCTCAGGAGAACGGCGTTGTCCGAAATTCCGACGAGGGTTAATGCTGATCGTCGCGGGGTGTCGGGCCCCGCGCGGGTGGGCGGCGTCTGAGCCCGCCGGTCGTGGCGTCCCTGTTCCCAGGTCGACTGTCGGGGGTCGATGCCCGCCTCGCGGGTCTTGCGTCTCACCCCCTTCAGCGAGCCGACCATGAAAACCGACAGCTCTTCCCGCCGAACCGCCGCGAGCCGGCGGTCGTTGCACACCTTCGCCTTTGCCGTCGCCAGCCTGGGACTTCTGGCCAGCGTCGGCGCGGCCGACGCCGCCATCGTCTACACCGGCGGAACCGGCCTCACCGTCTATGGGGTGGCCCCCTATGGCGGCGGCGGCCAGCCCGCGCCGATCTTCGGCGCCAACAACGTCACCGGCTTCAACGACGTCCTGCTCAGCCCCGGCCACGGGTTTCTGACCGCCGACCCGTCGATCCCGCACAACATCCTGGACACCGGCATCCGGCCCCTGGCGCTGCGTTCGTTCCAGATCGGCGGCGGCAACGGGTCGGGACCGTTCGGAGCCGGCCAGGCGCTGATCACCGGGCCGCAGATCGGCTTCCGGCTGTCGGACGCCGCGCCGGCCGGCGGATCGGCCTCGTATATGATCTCCTCCTGGGACGCCAACTTCACAGTCGACGGCGGCGGCTTCCTCGGCAACCTCGGCAGCTACCTGTCAATCGGCGGCCGGCTGTCCGCGCCGGGGTCGGCGTCGGCGGTGTCGCTGGTCTCCAACTACTATCTGAACGGGATCTATCAGGGCCAGACCGCGCCCCTGGTCCTGGCCGCGGCCGGCAACGGCAACTTCCAGGCGCTCGGCGGCTCGGGCGCGGTGCTCAGGTTCGGCGGCGGCGGCCGCTATCGCGGCCTGGCCATCGACAATGTCGCCGCCGCCCTGGGGGCCGGAACCAACCTGCGGGTGGTCAGCACGCTGACCGCCTATGCCGACCCGGCGTCGATCGACAGCTTCAGCGTTCCCCTGGACCTGCTGGACCTGACCGGGACGACGCTGCCCGATTTCGCCTTCTCCGGGTCGTCGGGCGGCGTGCCGGAGCCCGCGGCCTGGGGCCTGCTGCTGCTGGGCTTCGGGGCGCTCGGACAGGCGTTGCGCGGACGACGCGGACGCCGGGGCGCCGTCAGTCCGGGATGACGTCGAAGATCCGCCCGTCCTCCATCGACACCAGGGCGAACCCCCGGCCGATGCGGACCCAGGAATAGCCACGCGGCGGAGGCCGCAGGCGGTAGCGCTGGTAGTCGGGGATCACGCCGCCGCGATAGACGTCCGGCAGATAGCCGCCGCGCCGGGCCGGGACCGGCCTGATGTCCGGCGGCGGATAGGGGCTTTCTGAGGCGCGCCCGCGCTCGTCGTACGCCTCACGGCCGCGGCGCGGGTCGTCGCGGGGCGGTCCGCGCTCGTCGCGGCGCCCGCCCCGATCTTCGACCCGGCGATCTTCGACCCGGCGATCTTCCACCCGACGATCTTCCACCCGACGGCCGTCGTCGCGCCGCGGCGGCGCGCCGCGGTCGCCGTCACGGCGGTGCTGTGGCTCGCTGCGCTTGTGATCGTCGTCCCGCGCGACCGCCGGCCCGCCCAGGGGAAGGGCCCCGGCCAGGGTGGCGATCGCCGCCGATATGAGGATCAGACGCTTCATTCGGCCGCGATACTGGCGCCCCCCGGCTGAACTGTCCCTGAACAAGCCCGGCAGGTCGTGGGCCGCGGCGGCACACCGTTCGCCCAACGCGCTCGTGGAACGGGACTCGGCCGCGGGTGCGGCGTGCTGTCTCACAATCGATTCCTGTCGATTGGACAACGGCGGCCTTAACCATACGTTCAGTCCGAACTCGGTCTTGTGGGATCGTAGGTTGGTGAATGGCTTGGAGAACCCAGGTCGGCCAGCCGAACACAAGGGTGACAACCATGCTGGCGAGCATCGACACGAAGTGCCTGCCGCTGCCGGAACCGGGCGCGACGGGCGATGAGCTGTTCCGAATGGGGCTGCTCTATTCCACGGGCCAGGGCGGCGCGCCGCTCGACTACGTCTCGGCCCATATGCTGTTCAACCTGGCCGCCATGCGCGGTTCGCTCGAGGCCAAGGTCTACCGCAAGGAAATCGCCGACGAGATGGCGTCCGCCGACGTCGCCGAGGCCCAGCGCCAGGCGCGACAGTGGCTCGCGCAAGGCTGACAAGGCCGAGCTAGCCGCTATCCTGCGCGGCGGGTCATCCGGCCCGCCCAGCGGAGCAACTCTTGGCGCCATCCAACCAACGGCGCGGCACGGTGGTTGTTCGGACCGCCCTGGCGGTGCTGGCGATCCTGGTGCTGGCCGTCCTGGCGCATGTGGCGCTGCCCCTGGCCGTGCAGCCGCGGCTGCCGCCCCCGAACCGCATGCCGGCCGCCGGCGCGCCCCTGACCTATGACGCCGCGCTCGAACAGGCGCGCGAGCGGGTGCAGGGGGCCGGCGAGGTCGCCGCCGCCCATCCGGACGAATGGCTGCACCAGGAGGGCCTGGCCGGCGCCTGGATCGCCCTGGCCCGCCTGACCGGCGACTTCGACGCCTATGCCCAGGCCCAGGCTGCCCTCGACCGGGCTTTCGCCCTGGCCCCGCCGCGCGCGGGGCCGCACATGACCCAGGCCAGCCTGGACTTCACCCTGCATCGCCTCGGCCACGCCGAAGCCATGGTCGAGGCCTTCGCCCATTATGCCGTGCCTCCGGAGCGGGAGGACGTCGACGAAGTGGCCGGCATGCGCGGCGACCTGGCCTTCTATCGCGGTCGCTACGCCCTGGCCTGGCGGTGGTACAGCGGCGGCAAGACCTTCAGCCCCAGCCTGTTCCGCCAGGCGGTCTACCAGGGCCGCACCGGCCAGGCCGACGCCGCCCTGGCCTCGATCGACGCCCAGGAGCGCGAGATGCGCTTCCCCCAGGCGCAGTCCCTGGCCAACCTGGAGCTCCAGCGCGGCGCGCTCGAACTCCAGCGCGGCGACTGGCCCCGCGCCACGACCCACTTCGCCAAGGCCCAGCGCCTGTTCCCCGGCTATTGGCTGGCCCAGGCCCACAGCGCCCAGATGCTGGCGCTCTCCGGCCACCGCGCCGAGGCAATCGCCCGCTTCACCGACCTCGCCGGCCGCAGCGGCGCACCGGAGGTGATGGACGCCCTGGCCGCCGTCTACCGCGCCGAGGGCGACTCTGCCCACGCCGAGCTGTGGGCCGCGCGGGCGGGCACGATCTGGGCGCGGCGGGTGCAGCAGATCCCCGAGGCGGCCTGGGGCCACGCCGTGGAGCACGAGCTGGCGTTCGGCGATCCGGCCCGTGCGCTGGACCTGGCGCTGAAGGACTACCGGGCGCGGCCCTACGGCGTCTCGGCGGTGACCCTGGCCTCGGCCTATGTCGCCAACCGCGACCCCGCCGAGGCCCTGCGCATCCTGCAGCCCCTGGACCACACGCCCTTCGTCTCTGCCGACGGGCACGCCACCGCCGCCCAGGCCTATGAGCTGCTGGGCGACGCCAAGGGCGCGGAGGCCGAGCGCCGCGCGGCCCTAAAGATCAATCCGCACTGCCTGGACCGCGACACCGCCCTGATCTGGTTCGGCCATTGAGGGTGCGCCGGCTCCTCCTCCTCGCCCTGGCGCTGCTGCTGGCAGCCGCCGCGCCGGCCGCCGCGCACCTGACGCCCAACTCCGAGGTCCGCCTGGATTTCGCCCGCGACCGCGTGGTGGCCGAGGTGGTGATCCCGCTGGGCGAGCTGGGCTACGCCATGGGCCGGCCGATCCCGCCCAGGGCCGGCCCCGCGCCGCCCGGCGTCGCCGATTACCTGCGGCCGCGGATCTCCGCCCGCGTGCCGGACGGGCGCCCCTGGACCACGACCGTGCGCGACCTGCGCATCGTCGACGACGGCGCGGCGCCCGACCTTGTGGCCCATGTGGAACTGGTTCCGGCGCCGGGCGCCTCGATGCGGCGGTTCGACCTCAGCTATTCGGCGGTGATCGACCGGGTGCGCAACCACTTCGCCCTGGTGCTGGTGCGCACCGACTACGAGGGCGGCCAGCTTTCCGAGACGCCGCGCCTGCTGGGCGGCCTGCAATGGGACGCCCGCACCTTGCGCGTCGACCGGGGCGCGGAAAGCGCGTGGCGCGGCTTCGCCTCGGCGATCGGCCTGGGCATGCGCCACATCGCCGAGGGCCACGACCACCTGCTGTTCCTGATGGCCCTGCTGCTGCCGGCGCCGCTGATCGCCCGCGACGGGCGCTGGCGCGACTATGGCGGCCTGCGCTTCACCCTCGGCCGGCTGCTGCGCGTGGTGACCGCTTTCACCCTCGGCCATTCGGTGACCCTGATCGGCGGCGCCTTCCTGGGCTGGCGGCTGCCCGCCCAGCCGGTGGAGGTGATGATCGCGATCTCGATCCTGGTCTCCGCCCTGCATGCGGCCCGGCCGCTGTTCGCCGGGCGCGAGCCTGTCGTGGCCGCCGGTTTCGGACTGATCCACGGCCTGGCCTTCGCCACCGTCATCGGCCACTTCGGCCTGGATCCCTGGCAGAAGGCCCAGTCGATCCTGGGCTTCAACCTGGGCATCGAACTGGTCCAGCTGGCGGTGGTCGCCGCGGTCATGCCGGAGCTCACCGTCATGGCCCGCACCCGCAGCTACCCCGCCATCCGCACGGTGGCCGCCGCCTTCTGCGCCATCGCCGCCATCGCCTGGATCTTCGAGCGCACCCTGGGCGTCGACAACCTCATCGGCCGCCTGATCGACACCGGCCTGGCCCACGGCCCCTGGCTGTTCGGCCTGCTGATCGCCGCAACCGCGCTCACCGTCCTCGCCGACCGGCTGCGAAAGGTCGCGCCGGCGAGCGGCTAGGCAGACGCCCCGTCCTCCGCTAAGAACCGCCGCTCCCGCGGACGCTCCAGGCGCCCGCCGGTAGGTGACGTGGCCGAGTGGCTGAAGGCAACGGTTTGCTAAATCGTCATACGTGAAAGCGTATCCAGGGTTCGAATCCCTGCGTCACCGCCATCCT
>NZ_JANXWD010000156.1 GCF_025351295.1 Phenylobacterium sp. | reverse complement strand
AGCCGGCGAACCGACACCGCGTCGAAATCCTCCCGCAACACCACCACAGAGCCCATCACGCCCTCCTCTCGGACAACCAGCGTGAATCACTGTTCGGCCCTCAAGGGAATCCCCTGAGTCAGCGTCAGCGGCGATTGGTATTAATGGGGAGGGACCGCTCGCCGAAGGCGAGCAGGGTGGGGAAGTGCGGGCCGGAGCTGGGCGTCGGGAATGATCGCGACTCCCCCACCCTGACCGCTTCGCGGTCTGTCCCTCCCCATCAAGGGAGGGAAAGCTCACTTCTTCAGGGTCGGGCTCGCCAGGTCCAGCTGGTCGCTGGGGATCACCTCCAGGTTCGGCAACTTGGCCTTCAGGGCCTCGGTGAAGGTCTTGGCGTCGCCGGCGATCACCACGCTGGCCTGGGCCGGGTCCAGGGTGCGCCGGGCGAAGGCTTGCACCTGGCCCGCATCGACGGCCTCGACCTTGGCGGTGTAGCGGCCGACCTCGTCGAGGGGGACGCCGTAGAGCGCCAGGTTGCCCAGGATATCGGCCAGGCCGCCGGAGGTGGCCAGTTCGCGGCCGTATTCGCCCACCAGGGTGGACTTGCGCGCCGTCAGCTCGGCCGCGCCGGCCGGCTCGGCGGCCAGTGTCGCCATCTCGGCGGTGATCAGGTCCAGGACCTGGACGGCCGATTCGTTCTTGGTCTGCGCCGAGGCGCGGAAGGAGCCGGTGGTCCGGGTGGTCGAGAGCCGGGCCGAGGCGCCATAGGACAGGCCGCGCTTGATGCGGATTTCCTGGTTCAGGCGGGCGGAATAGCCGCCGCCCAGCACCGTCGTGGCCACCACGCCGGGATAATAGTCCGGGTCGTTCCGCGCGATGGCCGGCTTCAGCACATTGACCGAGGCCTGGCCGGTGCCGGGGATGTCGATGGCCACGGCGCGGGCCTTGGCCTGGGGCGTGATCGTGGGCGACGGCGGCAAGGCGGCGGCCGGCTTCGCCCAGGCCCCGAACGCCTGTTCGGCCATCGCGAAGCCCTGCTCGGCGCTGATGTCGCCGGTCAGCACCAGGATGGCGTTGTCCGGTCGGAACCAGGTCTGGTGCAGCTTCGCCAGATCGGCGGGCTTGAGCTTGGTCAGCGAGTCCGGCGTCCCTTGGACCGCGTGGCCGAACGGCGTGCCGCCATAGACCACCGGGGCGGCGGCAAAGCCCGCCACCTGGCCCGGCTGCTGGTAGGCGACGCGCAGGCCGTCCAGCGACTGCTCGCGCTGGCGGTCCAGCTCCTCAGGCGAAAAGGCCGGATGGATCGCCACGTCGGCCATGATCGTCATCGCCGCCTTCAGCTTGTCGGGCATGACATTGAGCGTCACCGACGAGGACTCCAGGCCGCCGGCCGACGACAGGTTGGCGCCCAGGCTCTCGGTCTGGCTGGCGATCTGCTGGGCCGAGCGGGTTAGGGTGCCCTCGCTCAGCATGTCGGCCATCATCGAGGCAGCGCCGGCCAGGCCGGCAGGATCGGCCCAGGCCCCCGTCTTCACCGTCAGGTCGGCGGTGACCAGGGGCAGGTCGGACGAGCGGGCGACGATGACCCGCAGGCCGTTGGCCAGGGTCTTCTCCGCCGGCTTCGGCAGCACCGGCTGCACGGGCGCGGCGATGGGCGGCGGCTTCTGGCGCTCCGCCTCGGGGGCCAGGGTGAAGACCGCGCCGTTGAAGCTGGCTACGGTCCTGGGCGGCTGCGGGACGACGGGCGGCGCATCGCCCTTCGGACGCTCGCTCTCCGGGCGGTAGCGGATGGTCATGCGGCGGTCGTCGACGAGATATTTCTTCGCCACCCGCTGGATGTCGGCGCCGGTCACGGCCTGCAGCTTCGCCAGGGTGGTGTTCACCGCCGCCGGGTCGCCGTCGACCCGCAGGGCATAGCCCAGCGCGCTGGCCCGGCCCTCGATGGTCTCGCGTTCGCGCAGGGCGTCGGTGAGCAGCTCGTTCTTGGCCTCGGAGAGTTCCGCCTGGGTCGGCGGGGCGTCGCGCAGCCGCTTCACCTCGGCCAGCAGGGCGGTCTCGCCCTGCGCGATCGTGTGGCCGCTGGCCATGATCGCGCCGACCATGACCAGGCCCTGGTCGTGCGGCAGGTCGGCGTTGGAGAAGGATTCCGCGGCGATCTGCTGCCTGTAGACCAGGCTGTTGTAGAGCCGCGACGACTTGCCGGCCGACAGGATGGCGTCCAGCACCTTGAGCGCCGGGGCGTCGGGGTCGGAGGCCGCCGCGCCCTGCCAGCTCACCACCACGGCCGGCAGCGGAACGTTGGGGCCGTAGCCGTCGAACACCCCGGGCGTGGTGCGCGGCGGCTCCTTGACGGTGACCCGCGGCAGCGGCTTGGTAGGGGTCTTCAGCGGGCCGAAATAGCGGTCGATCCAGGCGTTCAGCTTCCCCTCGTCAAAGTTGCCGACCACGATCAGGGCGGCGTTGTCGGGCCGATAGTAGGTCTCGTGGAAGGCGCGCACGTCGTCGACGGTCGCGGCATCCAGTTCCTCGATCGAGCCGATGCCGGGGCGCTTGTAGGGGTGGGTGGTGTAGCTGGCCTGCGGCAGGTACAGCGCCGTAAGCCGGCCGTACGGCGAGGCCAGGACCCGCTGGCGCAGCTCCTCCTTGACCACGTCGCGCTCCGACTTGAAGTTGGCCTCGTCGACCACCAGCGTGCCCAGCCGGCTGGCCTCGGCCCAGATCAGCCGCTCCAGGTGGTTGGCCGGCACGACGTCGTAGTAGTCGGTGAAGTCGTCGGCGGTCGACGCGTTGTTGGCGCCGCCGACGTCCTCGGTCATGCGGTCGAAGCTCTCGGCCGGCAGGTCGCGCGTGGCCTTGAACATCAGGTGTTCGAACAGGTGCGCGAAGCCGGAGCGGCCCTCCGGGTCGTCCTTGGAGCCCACGCCGTACCAGACCTGGACGGTCACGTTGGGCGTCGCCCGGTCGAGCGAGGTGTAGGCCTTCAAGCCGTTCGGCAGGGTCCGCGAGGTGAACTTGATCGGCGGGACTTCGGCCGCTGCGGCCGGGGCGGCGAGCGCCAGCGGCGCCAGGGCCGTGGTCGTGAGCAGAACGGCGAGGCCGGCGGCGCGGAGGGTGCGAAACATGGAACATCCCGGACGGTTGGAGCCCAGAACCTAGCACCCAACCGCGACGTGGAAAGCTTACGAGTTTTCATGTGGCCGCCTGTTTCCCGCACGGGGCTTGGGGTGCGAAGGGGCGAGCCTATATGCAAGACGAAGGGGCGATTGTTCCGGCTGCACTTGGGGGCCGCAAGCATACGGGTCGGCCAGGCCGCTGAGCAAATAGCGCTCTTGCAGGACCGGTCTGCACAACCGCAGAATAAGACTATGTTCGATTGGAATGACCTGAAGGCGTTCCTGGCCGTGGCGCGAGGCGGCTCGACCCTGGCTGCCTCCAAGGCGCTGGGCGTCAACCAGACCACCGTGGCGCGACGGATCGAGAGCCTGGAGCACGACCTGGGCTTCAAGCTGTTCGAACGCGGCCAGACCGGCAGCCGGCTGACCGAGTCCGGCGACGCGATGATCGGCGACGCCGAGGCTGTCGAGCGCGCCGCCATCCGCTTCGCCAACCAGGCGGCGGGCCAGCTGCGCGGCGTGGCCGGGGGCCTGCGGCTCACCACCAACGAGCTGGTGGCCAACAGCATGGTGATCCCGGCCCTGCCGGAGTTCCGCAAGGCGCACCCCGACGTGCAGGTCGACCTGGTGATCACCGACCGCTCGCTGGACCTGGAGAACGGCGAGGCCGACCTGGCCATCCGCACGGCCCAGACCCTGGCGATCTCCGACCTGGTGGCGCGCAAGATCTGCGACCATGACATGGCGCTCTATTGCAGCCGCGACTACGCGTCCCGGCGCGGGGTGCCGGCGTCCTACGACGACCTGAAGGACCACGACCTGATCGACGTCACCGTCGACATGGGCGAGATGCCGGCCGCCACCTGGATGATGCGTCACTCGGGCGGCAAGTCGCCGATCACCCGCTCCAACAGCATGGGCAGCCTGGTGCATGCGGTGAAGGCCGGCCTGGGGATCGGCGCGTTACCCTGCACCATCGCCGACACCGACCGCGACATGGTGCGCTGTTCCGACTGCATCGAAGAGGCCCGCGCCAGCTCGTGGATCGTCACCCGGCGCGAGCTGAAGGACACGCCGCGGGTGCGCGCCTTCATCGACTTCATGGCCCCCTACCTGTCCGCCCAGATCAAGCTGGTGGAGGAGCGCGGCCGCATGCGCCTGGCCGAAGACGCCGACCGCATCGTGCCCTTCCCGACCAAGATGGGGTCTGGGGGATAGAAGTCTCCAAATCATCCTAGGCGGTGGGGTATACGTCGCCCCAGTCCAGCCGGCGGGCGACCGCATAGGCTGGCTTGTCGCGGCGCGGGACGAAGCGCTGCTCGAGGCCGTCGGCGGTGCAGAGTTTGAGGTCGATGCCGGGCTTGCCGACCCGGGGGCGGGCCACGACGCGGGGCGTGCGGGCCTCGGCGGCGATGTGGGGCCGGGCGGCCAGCAGGTAGGCGAACTTCTCGTCCTCGAAGGGGACCTCGGCGCCCTTGGCCAGGCGGTGGTCGCGGCTGCGCGGCAGGCGGACGCTGAAGTGGCACCAGTCGGGGGCGACCAGCGGGCAGGCGGCGTGGTGCGGGCAGGGAGCGAGGATCGTCGCGCCGGCGGCGATCAGGGCGTCGCGGGCGGCCAGCAGGCGCCTGTAGCCGGCGGGCGTGCCCGGCTCGACCAGGGCCAGGACGCCGGCCGTCGCCTGCCAGAGCGCGTCCGCCACTAACGGCTGCTTGGGCGGTGGGATTTCGGCCAGGGCGTAGCTGGCGAGGACCAGGTCGGCGGGCGGGAAGCCGCCGGCGGTGAGGTCGGCGCGGCGGGCCTCGGCACGGTCCAGCGGGTTGCCGGTGGCCAGGCGCCGGGCCAGGTCGAGGAACGGCGGGCTGGCGTCCAGCCAGCGGATGTCGCGCAGCGACGGCCAGGCCTCCAGCGCCGCCCAGCTGCCGCCGCCGGGTCCGCTGCCGGCGTCGAGCAGGGACGCAGGCGCGAAGCCGGGGGCCATCCGCTGCGCCTCGGCGAACACCTCGCAGGTGGCGGCGTAGGTGGCGGGCAACCTGGCGAGCGCATAGGCCAGGGCGTCGTCGCGGCCCTGGATCGCCGTCGCCGAGGCGCCGCCGCCGCGATAGGTGGCGGTGGTGGCCGCCGTGCGTTGGGCCAGGTCGCGGCGCGAGACGCCGGCGAGCTCGCGGTCGATGGCGGCGCGGAGCGCCGGCGGCAGCTCGCGCGACATCGCTCAGGCCAGGGCGGCGGCCCGCTGTTTCGCCAGAGCCTCGGCGACCGCGGGGTCGGCCAGCCCCGAGGTGTCGCCCACCTCGCCGGTGGCGGCGATGCGCTGCAGCACCGGACGGACCACCTCGCCCGCGGCGGTCTTCGGCAGGGCGCCGAAGATCACCGCCTCCGGCACCGCGGCCTCGCCCATCTCGCGGCGCAGGTAGCCCTTCAGGTCGGCGGCCAGCACGTCGGAGGCGATCAGCGCGGGATCGGGAGTGACGAAGGCCCACAGCCCCTCGCCCTTGGTGGCGTGCGGCGCCCCGACCACGGCGACCTCGGCGACGGCGTGGTGCACGGCCAGGGTCGCCTCGATGTCGTCGCAGGACAGGCGCTGGCCCGAGACGATGACGTCGTCGTCGCCGCGGCGCGCGGCGCGGTTCCTGACCAGGTCGTCGACCACGGCCGGTTCGGCCAGGGTGGAGGTGTCGCCCAGGTTGGCCAGGTCGTCCTCGGCGATCTTGCGCAGGATGCGGCGCATGATCTTGCCCGAGCGGGTCTTGGGCAGGCCGGGCGCGAACTGGATGACGTCGGGCGCCGCGAACGGGCCGATCTCGCGGCGGACATGGCCGCGCAGGTCGGCCATCAGCGCCTCGGTCGGGTCGATGCCGACCTTCAGCGTCACGTAGCAGTAGATGCCCTGGCCCTTGATATCGTGCGGATAGCCGACGACGGCGGCCTCGGCGACCGCGACGTGGCTGACCAGGGCGCTCTCGATCTCGGCGGTGCCCAGGCGGTGGCCGGACACGTTGATCACGTCGTCCACCCGGCCGGTGATCCAGTAGTAGCCGTCCTCGTCGCGCCGCGCGCCGTCGCCGGTGAAGTATTTGCCCGGATAGGTTGAGAAGTAGGTGTCGATGAACCTCTGGTGGTCGCCATAGACCGTCCGCATCATGCCGGGCCAGCTGTCGGTGATGCAGAGGTTGCCGTTGATCGCGCCGTCCAGCACCAGGCCCTCGGCGTCGACCAGCTGTGGCTTCACGCCGGGCAACGGCTTGGCGCAGGAGCCGGGCTTCAGCGCGTGGGCGCCGGGCAGCGGGGTCATCAGGCAGGCGCCGGTCTCGGTCTGCCACCAGGTGTCGACGATCGGGCAGCGGCCCTCGCCCACCACGCGGTGGTACCAGAGCCAGGCCTCCGGATTGATCGGCTCGCCGACCGTGCCCAGCAGGCGGATCGAGGCGCGCGACGCCTTCTGCACCGGCCCGTCGCCCTCGCGCATCAGCGCCCGCAGCGCCGTGGGCGCGGTGTAGAAGATCTCGACCTTGTGCTTGTCGCAGACCTCCCAGAACCGCGAGGAGGTCGGATAGTTGGGCACGCCCTCGAACATCAGGCTGGTCGCGCCGTTGGCCAGGGGGCCGTAGACCACATAGCTGTGGCCCGTGACCCAGCCGACGTCGGCGGTGCACCAGAAGACCTCGCCCGGCCGATAGTCGAACACCGTCTCATGCGTCCAGCTGGCCCAGGCCAGGTAGCCGCCGGTGGTGTGCAGCACCCCCTTGGGCTTTCCGGTCGAGCCGGAGGTGTAGAGGATGAACAGCGGGTCCTCGGCGTTCATCGGCTCGGGATCGCAGGTGTCGGGGACGGTCTTCTTCAGGTCCGAGAACCAGGCGTCGCGGCCGGCCATCATCGGCACGTCGGTGGCGGTGCGGCGGACCACGATCACGTCGGTGACGCCCGGGCAGGCCTTCAGCGCCTCGTCCACATTGGCCTTCAGCGGCACGGTCTTGCCGCCGCGCAGGCCCTCGTTGGCGGTGATCACCACCTTGGAGTCGCAATCCTGGATGCGGCCGGCGATGCTGTCGGGGGAGAAGCCGCCGAACACCACCGAATGGATCGCCCCGATCCGCGCGCAGGCCAGCATCGAGGCCGCCGCCGCCGGGATCATCGGCAGGTAGATGGTCACCCGGTCGCCCTTGCCGACCCCCTTGGCCTTCAGCACATTGGCCCAGCGGCAGACCTCGGTGTGCAGCTCGCGATAGGTCAGGGTGTCATAGACCGCCGGGTCATCGCTCTCCCAGATCAGGGCCACGGTGTCGCCGTTGGAGTGCAGGTGGCGGTCCAGGCAGTTGACCGAGACGTTGAGCACGCCATCGGCGTACCAGCGCACACGGAAGTCCTCCCGGTGGAAGGAAATGTCCTTCACCTCGGTGAAGGGCGTGATCCAGTCCAGGCGCCGGCCGATGTCGCCCCAGTAGCCGGCGGGGTCGGCGTCCTCGCGCCGCACCGCGGCCTCATAGGCGGCCGCGTTCATGTGGGCCTTCTTCGCCCAGGCCTCGGGAACCGGGAAAACGTCGCCGTCGGACACGCTGAACCTCCAAGGCTGCGTGTTACGCAGTAGCCGGAGTGGGCGGCCGGGCGCAACACGCCGCACCCTGCACCCTTGCGGCGACTCAACAAGCCGGGGATTTTCCAGCGATGTATCGCGCGCCTGCCATCCTCGTGTTCGCCGCCCTGGGACTCAGCGCCTGTGGCGGCTCGGCGCCGCAGAGCGCCACCGAAAGCGCCAGCCGGCTGCTGGCGGCGGCGGTCAAGGGCGACCGGGTCGCCTTCGAGGCGCAGATCGACCGCACGGCGGTGCGCGAGGACGTGCGCCGCCAGGTGGCGGAGATGGGCCGGGCCACTCTGCTGGACGTGGACGGCGGGGCCTCGGAGTTCGCCCTGGACCGGATGATCAGCCCTGCGGCCTTCCGGGTGGTGCGGGCCGGCAGCGGCGAGGCCCTGCGCACGGCGCCGACGCCCGGTCAGGTGGCGCGGCTGATGACCCAGGTGGACGGCCGCCACGCCTGCCTGAAGGATGTCAAGGCGGGCCCATGCCTACTGACCTTCGCCAAGGCCAAGGACCGCTGGCGGCTGGTCGGCATGAAGGCGACCGACCTGACGATCGCCGTCGCCGGAGACTGATCCGTCAGGCCGCCAGCGCGCGGCGCCGGCGCAGCGCCATGCCGGCCAGGCCGAAGCCGCCGATCATCAGGGTCCAGGTCGCGGGCTCCGGCACGCCGCCGCCGACCGGCAGGTCGTGGGTATGGGGCGCCATCTGGGCGACTGTCAGGGTGGTGTTGCGCTCGCCCAGGATGTCGCCGACGTTGAAGCCCGCCCCCGAGCCGAGGATCGTGCGTCCGCGCAGGTCGGGCAGGGCGAAGGTGGATTTGCCGTCGCCGCCGTAGACGGTGGTGAGGATAGAGAACAGGGCGGAGTTGCTCCTGATCGTGAGAAGTTGGCCGTTGGCGAACGCCCAGCCGGCGGGCGCCACCTTGCCGGCGTAAGCGACCACCTCGCCATAGTAAGGCGCGTCCGGCGCCGCGCCGCTGCCGTCGCGGCTGGGGAAGAGGCCCTGCAGCGAGATCAGATAGTTCAGCCCCAGCGAGGCCTGGGCGTTGTCGAACGGAGAGCCGCCGCCGTCGAGATCGGTGAGACCGCCGCCGGGCAGGCTGTGGTCATGGGCGGGCAGATTGCTCTCGCTCAACACCACGGAGTCGCTGCCGAACGCCTCTCCCAAGGTGACTCCGTCGCCTACGCCTACCGCGATGCGGCCGCGCAGGTCCGGCAGGGCGAAGGTGGTCAAGCCGTCGCCGCCGTAGGTCTTGCCGATGACGCCGTAGAGCGCGCCGTAGTCGGCGATGGCCAGCACGCGCCCATCGGCTTGCATGAAGCCGCCGGGATCGAAGTTGCCGGCGAACAGGCTGACCTCGCCCAGGAACGGGTCGGACCCGGTCCCACCCGCCGGGGCCCGGTAGGCGATCTGGTAGTTGAGGCCGAGCGCGGGCTGGACGTTGTCGAGCGGGCTGGAGCCGCCGGCCGGGCCAGTCACGCCGCCGCCCGGCAGGCCGTGGTCATGGGTCGGCAGCTGGCCCAGGGTCATGACGTTGGTCGCCGAACCGACCTGATCGCCCAGGCCATAGGTCGCCCCGCCGGGCTGGCCGCCGATGCCGATCGCGGCGCGGCCGGTGAGGTCGGGCAGGGCGAAGGTCGTCTTGCCGTTGCCGCCGTAGCGCTCCTGAAGGACCGCAAACAGCGCGGTGTTGCCGCCGATCGACAGGGTCTGGCCCTGCGCCTTCGGCATGCCGAAGGCTCCGAAGTCGCCCGCGAAGGTGTGGATCATGCCGATCGTGTTGATGGCGCTCGCGTCGCCGCACTCGCGGCACGGAAAGTTGCCCTGGGTGGCTATGGACTGGGTCAGCACCAGCGACGGCTGATAGTTGTTGATCGGCGCGCCGGACCCGGCCGATCCGGTCTGCGCGGCGGCGGCAGTCGCCACCGCGAGAAACGCGCCGGCGGCGGCCGACATGAGGTGGAATTGTCGCACGGCATGGCCCCCGGTCCAGGCGCCGCCTACGGCCGCACTGCAGACCTAGAGCAGCCTAAACCCAAGCCAGAGAACCGCGCTATCGATTCTCCTTTTGCGCGAGTCGAAGCCCGGCCCCGCCTTTCGCGCCACGTCGGATTTGCTTTATCCGCGGGGCCACCCGGTAGTAAGGCGCCTGCGTCTCAGTCCGAGGAATTCCCATGCTGCTGCACTTTTCCACCTGGGCCGAGATCGACGGGTTCCTGGCCCGCTCGAAGACCGTGGTGATCCCGATCGGCTCCAACGAGCAGCATGGCCCGACCGGCCTGCTGGGCACCGACTGGCTGTGCCCGGAAATCATCGCCCACGAGGCGCAGAAGGCCGGTGACATCCTGGTGGCGCCCACCTTCAACATCGGCATGGCGCAGCATCACCTGGACTTCCCGGGCACCATCGCGCTGCGCCCCTCCACCTTCATGCTGGCGATCGGCGACTGGGTGCGCAGCCTGGCGCACCACGGGTTCGAGAAGATCTATTTCCTGAACGGCCACGGCGGCAACGTCGCCACCATCGAGGCGGCCTTCTCCGAGCTCTACGCCTAGGTCAGCTATTCGGGCCGCAACCGCGGCTTCGCCTGCAAGCTGAAGAACTGGTGGGACCTGAAGGGCGTGCTGGGCCTGGCCAACCGCCAGTTCCCGGTGGGCCACGGCAGCCACGCCACCCCCAGCGAGATCGCGGTGACCCAGTGGGCCTATCCTGACGCCATCAAGAACGCCAACTACGCCCCCCAGATCGCCCCCACCGGCCCGATCCGCGAAGCCGCCGACTTCCGCGCCCGCTACGCCGACGGCCGCATGGGTTCCGACCCCGGCCTGGCGACGCCGGAAAAGGGCGGGGAACTGGTGAAGCTGGCCGCCGCGTCGCTGCTGGAGGACGTGGCCGGGTTCGGGGCCGAGGTGGCGCCGGGGTAGCTGCTTGCGCGACAGGAGGATCGTGAGTCCCGGTCTTGGGCTTTGCCCAAACACGGGATGACACCCTTGGGTAGATTCCGACCTCGAAACCCCAACCCCCGGCTGTCATCCCGGTTTCGCCGCCAGGCGAAGACCGGGCCCCACGACTGGATGATGTTGCCATAATGTTCCGTTCGAGGCCAGGCTTTTTCATGGCTGGGCCGTAGGGCAAGCGACGGTCGAACCGACCTCCCGTAACAATCGTGGGTCCCGGTCTTGGGCTGCGCCCAAACCGGGATGACACACGGCGTGGGGGCGCCGCGTGGGGGATGGCGTCAGGCCGTCCAGACCTCGTCGCCCCTCACCTCGACCGGCCAGGGCGCGATCTGCTCGCCAAGGCACGGCGCGGTGACGGCCACGCCTTGCAGGGTGAACAGCGCCCCGTGGCCCGAGCAGAGGATGTGGCGGCCGTCGCGGGTCAGGTAGCGGTCGTCCATCGGGGCCAGGGGCCAGCCGGCGTGGGGGCAGCTGTCGACGAAGCCGCGGGCAGCCTCGCCCTGGCGGATCACGAAGCCGGCGAACAGCCGCGAGCCGTCGCGGAACCGGAAGCTCTTGCCGCCAGGGTCGGCGATCTCCGCCAGGGCGCAGAGGCGGACGCCGGCCGGCGGACGGGCGGAATTGTCAGGCTCAGAGTTGGCCAAGCGAGGCTCGGAAGGCGGTGATCGCCACGCGCTGCCACAGCCCGGCCCGGGTATAGGGATCCGCGGCGCTGAACGCTTCGGCGGCGGCCTTGTCGGCGACCTCGAGGATCAGCAGCGAGCCGGCCATATCGCCCTGGTCGTCGAGCAGCGGGCCGCCCAGCTTCACCTCGGTCCGGCCGCCGACATAGGCCAGATGCGCCTCGCGGTTGGTCAGGCGCAGGTCGAGCGAACCCGCCTTGTCGAGGCAGTGCAGGACGAAGAGCGGCATCGGGTCATTCCTCTCGCAACGGCCGGGAAAGCAGGCCACGGATGGCGTCGTCGACCCCGGCCTGGCCGGCCAGGATGGCGGCGACCGCCTCGCAGATCGGGGTCTCGACGCCAAGCTTGCGGGCCAGGTCGCGCACGGCGGGGGCCGAGGCGACGCCCTCGGCGACCGAGAGCTTGCCGGACAGCGCCTCGTCCAGGGTCTGGCCGCGGCCCAGGGCCAGGCCGACGCTCATGTTGCGCGATTGCGGGCTGGAGCAGGTCAGCACCAGATCGCCAAGGCCGCAGAGGCCGGCCACCGTCTCGGCCTGGCCGCCCAGCGCCACGGCCAGCCGGGTCAGTTCGGCGAAACCGCGGGTGATCAGGGCGGCGTGGGCGGAGCGGCCCAGCCCGCGGCCCTCGACGATGCCGCAGGCGATGGCCAGCACGTTCTTCACCGCCCCGCCGGCCTCGGCGCCGATCATGTCGGTGGCGAAGTAGGGCCGGAACGTGGGCGTGGCGATGGCCTCCGCAAGGTCTTCGGCGCAGCCGTCCGCGGGACAGGCCAGGGTCACGGCGGTGGGCAGGCCGCGCGCCACCTCGCCGGCGAAGCTGGGGCCGGAAAGCACCGCCGGGGCGGCCTGCGGGATGGTCTCGCCCAGCACCTCGGTCATCAGCTTCAGCGTGCCTTGCTCGACGCCCTTGGAGCAGAGCAGGATCGGCAGGCCGGCCTTGGCGTGGGCGGCGAAGGCGCCGAGCGTGGCGCGCAGGTGCTGGGCCGGCGCCACGGCCAACACCAGGTCGCTGCCGGCCAGGTCCGCGAGATCGGCGGTGGCGCGGATCAGCGGATCCAGCGGCAGGCCGGCCAGGAAGACCCGGTTCTCATGGGCGGTGTTGATGCTCTCCACCACCTCGGGCTCGCGGGCCCACAGGATGACCTCGCGGCCGGCGCGGGCGCAGACCTGCGCCAGGGCCGTGCCCCACGCGCCGCCGCCGATCACGCCGGCCCGGTTGAGCCCAGGGCGGCTCATGCCTTGGCGCCTTTGCGGCCGGGGGTGTGGATCGGGTTGGCGTTGGCCGCGGCTTCGTCCAGCGGCCAGCGCGGGCGGGCCACAGCGTCGAGGCCGTCGGAGATCCCCAGGGCCAGCCGCTCGGCGCCGGCCAGCGCGATCATGGCGGCATTGTCGGTGCAGTAGGCCAGCGGCGGGGCCGCGAAGCTGAAGCCGCCCGCCGTCGCCGTCGCCTCCAGCCGGGCCCGGACCGCCCGGTTGGCCGCGACGCCGCCAGCCACCACGAACCGCAGGCCCTGGCCGCGGTGGGCGAGGGCGTAGGCGGCCATGGCGCGGTCCGACTTCTCGGCCAGCTGGCCGGCGATGGCGGCCTGGACGGCGGCCGCCAGGTCGCGGCGCTGGGTCTCCCCGCTCACGCCCTCGACCAGCCGCGCGGCGGCGGTCTTCAGGCCGGAGAACGAGAAATCGCAGTCCTTGCGGCCGAGCAGCATGCGCGGCAGCTGAAAGGCTCCCGCGTCGCCGCCGTCGGCCAGCGCCTCCAACGCCGGGCCGCCCGGATAGGGCAGGCCCAGGGCCTTGGCGATCTTGTCGAAGGCCTCGCCGGCAGCGTCGTCGAGGGTCGAGCCCAGGCGGCGGCAGGCGCCCACGCCCTCCACGCTCAGCAGCTGGCAATGCCCGCCGCTGACCAGCAGCAGCAGGAACGGGTAGGCGATGTCCGCACCCAGCCGGGCGGAGACCGCATGGCCCTCCAGGTGGTTCACCGCCACCAGCGGCAGGCCGCGGGCCAGCGCCACCGCCTTGCCGAACGACAGCCCGACCATCACCCCGCCGACCAGGCCCGGCCCCGCCGTGGCCGCGACCCCGGTCAGCGCGGCGTAGCCCACGCCGGCCTCCGCCAGGGCGGCCTCGGCGATGGCCTCGATGCTCTCGACGTGGGCGCGGGCGGCGATCTCCGGCACCACGCCGCCATAGGGCGCATGCGCGGCGACCTGGCTGCCGACGACCGACGACAGCACCTCGGCGCGGCCATCGGCGTGGCGGCGGACCACGGCGGCGGCGGTCTCGTCGCAGCTGGTCTCGATACCTAAGACGAGTTGGGCTGGGGTCATCCGGTTGCCGGTGGCAGGTTGCTACTGTAGCAGGCCTGCTACGTTTTCCGTTCCCGCAGGTAGACCGCCGCCCGTGCCTTCGCAACCGCCCCAGCCTTTGACACCCGTCCGGATCGGCGCCCGTGGCTCCAAGCTCAGCCTGGCGCAGGCCGGCCACACGCAGCGCCGCATCGCCGGCCTGCTGGGCGCCGACCCGCTGAACGCCGCCGAGGTCGAGCGCGTGGCGCCGCTGATCGTCATCACCACTTCCGGCGACCGCATCCAGGATCGCCGCCTGCTGGAGATCGGCGGCAAGGGCCTGTTCACCAAGGAGATCGAGGAGGCGCTGCTCGACGGCCGCATCGATTGCGCCATCCATTCGATGAAGGACATGCCCTCGGTGTTGCCGGACGGCCTGTGCGTCGCCGCGATCCCCGTGCGCGAGGACCCGCGCGACGCCTTCCTCAGCCGCGAGGCCGTGACGCTGGAGGACCTGCCGCAGGGCGCGCGCCTGGGCACCGCCAGCCTGCGGCGCCAGGCGCAGTCACTGTACCGGCGGCCGGACCTGGCCGTGCAGATGCTGCGCGGCAATGTCGACACCCGGCTGGCCAAGCTGGCGGCGGGCGAGGCCGATGCGATCCTGCTGGCCTATGCGGGCCTGCGGCGGCTGGGGATGGGCGACCTGCCCAAGAGCCTGATCGACCCCAAGGAGTCTCCGCCCGCCCCGGGGCAGGGCGCCCTGGCCATCGAGACCCGTGAGGCCGACCGCGACCTGCCCTGGCTGCAGGCCCTGCGCTGCGAGACCACTACCCTGTGCGTGACCGCCGAGCGCGGCGCCCTGGCCTCGCTGGAGGGCTCCTGCAAGACCCCGGTGGGGGCGCACGCCTGGCTGGAGGCCGGCGGCGTGCAGCTGATCGTCGAGGCCCTGTCGCCCGATGGCCGCCTGCGCTTCCGCCACGCCGGCTCGGCGGAGCTCTCGCAGCTCTCCGACCCCCTGGCCTCGGCCCGCGACCTTGGCCTGTCGCTGGGCCAGGCGATCAAGGACGAGGCCGGCGACGCGATCGTGCTGTAAACACCCCTCCCTCTGGCTTCGCCAGGGGAGAGGAGATTTGGGGATTTTCGCACCCTGGCCCACACCGATCTGCGGTCGGGGCATTGAACAAGCCTCCGCCGCGCCGCATCGTCGGACGGTTGAGGTCAACGGTCGGGGAGCAGGGTCGCCGCATGGCGGGGCGCAAGCAGAGAATCTGGATCACCCGGGCCCAGCCCGGCGCGGACGCCACCGCCGAGCGCGTGCGGGCGCTGGGCCATGAGGCGGTGGTGGCGCCGCTGCTGGCGGTGCAGGTGCTGCCGGACGTGCCCGTCGACCTGCGCGGCGTGGCGGCGCTGGCCTTCACCTCCGCCAACGGCGTGCGCGCCTTCGCCGACGCCACCGGCGATCGGGGCCTGAAGGTGTTCGCGGTCGGCTCGGCGACGGCCCTGGCGGCCCGCGCGGTGGGTTTCAAGACCGTGCTGTCGGCGGACGGCGACGTCGACGCCCTGGCCGAGGGCATCGCTGTGCGGCGCGGCGAGATGCGCGGCGTCGTGCTGCATCCCGGCGCGGCGGAGCCGGCCGGCGACCTGGCCGGCGCGCTGGAGAAGCACGGCGTCGAGGCCCGCCACCTGATCCTCTACGAGACCGCGCCGGTGGATATCGAGGCGGAGGCCGCCGAGGCGCTGGCCCGCAGCGACGCGGTGCTGCTGCACTCGCCGCGCGCCGCCCAGGTGCTGGCCCTGCTGCTGAAGCAGCATCCGGGACCGCAGCTCCGCGCGCTGGGCCTCTCCAAGGCGGTGATGAAGCCGCTCAGCCGCACGCGCCTGGCGGCCCGGGCCTTCCCGCCCTTCCCGCTGGAGGGCGCGCTGCTGAACCTGATCGACCGGCGGCCGTGAGCGATCGGCCCGAGGCCCGTGACCGGTTGCGGCGGCCGCTGCTGGGGTTCGGGTTCTGGCTGCTGATCGCCTTCGGGTTGCTCTGCGTGCTGGCGGGCGCCGGCGTCGTGGCGCTGGGTCCGCGCCTGCTGCCGGCCGATCCGCACACCGCGTCCTCGACGCCGGCGCCGACCCCATCGCCGGCCGCGGCGCCCGGCCGCGCGGTGAACTAGGCTTAGCGCCGGAACGGGATCAGCGTGCCGAGGATCGTCTATCTCCTGCCCGCCCCGGCGAGCGCCACCGGCGGCAACAAGGTCAGCTTCCGGCACGTGGAGGCCCTGACCCGGCTGGGCTACGACGCCGTGGTCCGGGTGCTGGGCGACGCGCCGGCCCCGACCTGGTTCGATCACGCCGCGCCGATGGAGCGCGCCACCGGCCGGCCGGGGCCGGACGACATCCTGGTGTTCCCCGAGGACGCCGGCGAGCTGATGGCGGCCTCGGTCGTGCTCCCCAACCGCAAGGTGGTGTTCTGCCAGAACCCCTATGCCGCGGCGGCCCAGGGAGTGGCGCGGCTGTCGCCTGAGGCCCGCGCCCACTACCGGTCGTTCATGGCCTGCAGCCCGGGCGTGGCGTTGTGGCTGTCGCGCTACCTCGATCACGACCTGATCGGCACGGTCCCGGCCTTCGCCGACGAGCGCGTGTTCGTCCCCACCGCCAAGCAGCCGGTCATCGCCGCCATCCCGCGCAAGCGGCCGGTCGAGCTGCACGCCATCCAGCACATGTTCGGCCGCCTCTACACGGGCGGGACCGACTGGCGGTGGGACGTGATCGAGGCGCGCAGCGAGGCCCAGACCGCCGCCGCCCTGGGCCGCGCCTCGGTGTTCCTCAGCCTGGCGCGGCTGGAGGGGATGAGCATGACCATCCTGGAGGCCATGGCCTGTGACTGCCTGGTCGCCGGCTTCACCGGCCTCGGACCGCGCGAATACACCACCTCGATGAACGGTCTCTGGGTCGAGGAGGACGACTGCGAGGCCGCTGCGATGGCCCTGGTCCGCGCCGTGGCCCTGGCCGAGCAGGCCGGCGCTGCCGCCCACCTGATCCGCCACGCCGCCCGCACCACCGCGGCCCACTGGAGCCATGCCCAGTGCGTGGAAGCCCTGGAGCTGTTCTGGCGCGAGGCGATGGGCGTGACCGCCAACGGGGCGTGAAGGGCGGGCCGTGACCGCCTGACGCTTTGCAAATCGGGCCTACGCGGTTACAAGCCCGCGTCCCTGGACCAGGGCCGCCTTAGCTCAGCTGGTAGAGCACCGCATTCGTAATGCGGGGGTCAGGTGTTCGAGTCACCTAGGCGGCACCATTCCTCATATCCTTCCAGACCGTCTCAGGCCGCCAAGCCGGCGCGCGCCGTGACCTGGGCCTGGAAGAGGTAGCCGCCGCCGCGCAGGGTCTTGATCAGGTCGCCGGCGCCGTCGCAGGCCGACAGCGTGCGGCGCAGGCGGGCGACACGAGCGTCGATGGACCGGCCGCCGGCAGTCGAGCCGTCGCCGTGCAGCAGGGCCACCAGGGCGTCGCGGGGCAGGACCTCGCCGGGGCGGGCGGCCAGGGCGCGCAGCAGGGCGGCGTCGGCGGGGCTGAGGCGCACCGTGCGGCCGGCGGGCGAGGTGACGTAGCCGAGCTCGGCGTCGAAGCGCCAGGTCTCCAGCCCCGCGGCGGCGGTGTGGCGCGCGTGGCGGGCGGTGCGGCGCAGCAGGGCGCGGACCCGGGCCAGCAGCTCCAGGGGATGGATCGACTTCGGCAGGACGTCATCGGCGCCGAACTCCAGCCCCGCGACGCGGTCCAGGGTATCGGCGGCGCAGGCGACCACCAGCACCGGCGCGCCGTCGGCCTCGGACAGTCGGCGGCACAGGGCCAGGCCGTCGGCGTCTGGCAGGGCGGTCTCCAGGATGATCAGGTCGGCGTCCTGGCGGTCGAGGGTGGGCTGGGCCTCCAGCGCTGAGCCGCAGCGTTCGACCTCGTAGCCGTGGCGGCGCAGCATCTCCAGGCCAGGCTCGATGGCGCCGCCGTCGGCGTCGATCCACAAAACCCGGGTCGAACCGTGCGCGGCGGGCAGGCGTGCCCGCCCCGTCCCGGCGGCGAATTCGAAGGCGACATTGGTCGTGGCTGGGGTCATGGCTGGCTTCCGGTCCCGAGGACGATCGCGGGCCGGACCCCGGCGCACCATGACTTTAGACCGTTGGCCTGAACACTCGTGACGACATCTCGTCATACTTCACATGAAGACTGTTCATGTGTCACAGGCCGGTGACAATCGTAACACAGGTCAACGGTTGTTTTCTTTTTGCCACATTCTTCCAGGAACGACTTGTCGCCTTGAGCCGACAGTGGAGCGCGGCGGGCGCTCGCGATTTCCATCTGTGAGCCTCGATAGTATTGATCATACAGAGATATATGATCTACGGCGAACATTGGAGAAGGCGTAGAATCGCCTGACGCATGAGCCAAGTTCATCAGTATCATAAGACAAATTCAGTAAAGGCTGGCGGCCTGCGACAATAGTTTTCCTCCCGCGGCCTGGGTCGCGCATCCGGGGTCCCCGGCGGCGAGCGGGGCCGGATTTCATGTGGGGATCAGGCCGGGAGCGGCGCGCGCCGCCGGCCTGCTGGAGGACTTTGACCTTGAACATCTTGAGCCTGCGCGAGCGCCTGCTGGCGTCTTCGACGATCTGTTGCGTGGCCGCGCTGGCCTTCGCTAACCCGGCCGCGGCCGCGGCGGCGGCGACGTCGACGGATGAGGTGTCCGAGGTGGTGGTGACCGGCACCCGCATCCCGACGCCGAACCTGACCAGCGTCAGCCCGGTGACGGCGATCAGCGCCCAGGACCTGAAGGCTCAGGGCGTGACCCGCGTCGAGGACCTGATCAACAGCCTGCCACAGGCCTTCGCGTCCCAGGGCTCGGCGATTTCCAACGGGTCGACCGGCACCGCGACGGTCAACCTGCGCGGCCTCGGCCCGACCCGGACCCTGGTGCTGATCGACGGTCGCCGACTGATGCCGGGCACGCCGAACACCACCGGCGCCTCGCTCTCCGCCGACCTGAACTTCATCCCCGGGGCCCTGATCCAGCGGGTGGACGTGCTGACCGGCGGCGCCTCGGCGGTCTATGGCGCAGACGCCGTGGCCGGGGTGGTCAACTTCATCCTGCAGAAGAATTTCGAGGGCGTGCGGATCGACACCAACTACGGAATCTATCAGCACGACAACAACAACGACGCCTTCCAGTCGGTGGTGAAAGCCGCCCGCGCCGCCTCGGCCAACCCGCAGTTCTACGGCCTGCCGAAGAAGAACGTGCGCGACGGCGAGCAGTCGGAAGTCACCCTGGTCGTGGGGGTCAATGCGCCGGACGGCAAGGGCAATGTCACGGCCTACGCGGGCTATCGGCATGTCGAGCCGATCCTGCAGGCCAACCGCGACTATTCGTCGTGCACCGTGAACTCGGGCACCCCGGACTTCAGCCAGTTCGGCTGCGGCGGCTCGGGCACGGCCTTCCCCGCCCGGGTCGGCGGCTTCGTGGTCGACGTCACTGGGCCCGGCAACACCTTCCGCCCGCGTGTCGCCGCCCGCGACGTCTACAACTTCGGCCCCTCCAACTACTACCAGCGCCCGGACGACCGCTATGTGATGGGGGCCTTCGCCAACTACGAGGTCGCGCCCTGGGCCAAGGTCTACGCCGACCTTATGTTCATGGACGACACCTCCACCTACCAGATCGCGCCGGGCGGCATCTTCGCCGGCACCTTCTCCGTCAACTGCGCCAACCCGTTCCTGTCGGCCCAGCAGGCCGGCCTGCTGGTTCCCACCGTGGCCACCGGCGGCGGCACCTGCGCCACCAACCCGGCGGGTGTCTTCACCGGCACGATCTCGCGCCGGAACATCGAGGGCGGCGGCCGCCAGGGCCAGATCGAACACACCCAGTACCGCTATGTCATCGGCATCAAGGGCGACCTGAACGACGCCTTCACCTACGACTTCTACATGCAGTACGGCCGGGTGGCCTTCCACCAGGTGCAGACCGGCTACTTCCGCAAGACCGCGATCGACAACGCCCTGAACGTCGTCAATGTGAACGGCGTGCCAACCTGCGCCTCGGTGGTCACCAAGGCCGACCTGGCCTGCGTTCCCTACAACATCTTCCAGCTCGGCGGGGTCGACAAGGCGGCGCTCGCCTACCTGCAGACCCCCTCCAGCACGATCGGCAACCTGTTCGAGCGGGTGGTGAATCTGTCGATCGGCGGCGACCTCACCGACTATGGGGTGAAGTCCCCGTGGGCGGCGGACGGCGTCGGGATCTCGGTGGGCGCGGAATATCGTCGCGAACAGCTGGACTACGCCGCCGACTTCGTGGCGTCCTCCGGGGCCCTCAATGGGGCCGGCGGGGCCTCGCCGCCGGTCAGCGGCAGCTACGACATCTACGAATTGTTCGGCGAGGCGCGGATCCCGATCGTCACCGACCGGCCGTTCATCAAGCGGGCCCAGGTGGAACTGGCCTACCGCTACTCGGACTATTCCTCGACCGGCACCACCGACACCTACAAGATCGCCGGCGACTGGCAGATCGTCGACGACCTGCGGGTCCGCGGCAGCTACCAGCGCGCGGTGCGCGCGCCGCACGTGCTGGAGCTGTTCAGCCCACCGAACGTGACCCTGGACGGCACCCAGGACCCCTGCGCCGGCCTGGCCGCGGCCAGCCCGCTGGTGGCCCGGTGCGCCGCGATCTTCAACCTGACCACCGCCCAGGTGCTGGCCATCGAGCGCAACCCCGCCAACCAGTACAACGGCCAGCTGCAGGGCAACCGCAACCTGACGCCGGAGACCAGCGACACATTCTCGGTGGGCGTCGTGGCCACGCCAACCTTCCTCCCGGGCTTCAACCTCTCGGCCGACTATTTCGACATCAAGGTGAAGGACTTCATCGGCACGGTCGGGGCCGACGTGACCATAAACAGCTGCATCACCGGCAACGACGCGGCCTCCTGCGCCCTGGTCCACCGTGACGCCGCCGGGTCGATCTGGCTCTCGCCGCAGGGCTTCGTGGCCGACCAGACGGTCAACACCGGCTCGCTGCGCACCAAAGGCATCGACGTCAACGCCGGCTACCGCACCGACCTCGACCGGTTCGGCCTCGAGAACATGGGCGCGGTCAGCCTGAACTTTGTGGGCACTTGGCTGGACAGCCTGAAGGTCCAGTCGGCGCCGGGCGGGCCAGCCTTCGACTGCGCCGGACTCTACGGGACGGTCTGCTCCGTGGCCGGCGGCCTCAGCTCGCCGA
This sequence comes from Phenylobacterium sp., assembly GCF_025351295.1. Classification (GTDB taxonomy): domain Bacteria; phylum Pseudomonadota; class Alphaproteobacteria; order Caulobacterales; family Caulobacteraceae; genus Phenylobacterium. Next base: position 34,673 of record NZ_JANXWD010000156.1, on the reverse strand, counting down.
ACCCGACCTGGCGTCACAAGCTGCGACTGACCTGGAACACCCCGTTCGAGTACGGCGACTGGATCAAGAACGCCTCGCTGTCGCTACAGTGGCGCCACTTCAACAAGGTGCGGCTGGACGCCTTCGACAAGGATCCCCAGCTGAACAACACCGGTATCGCCTATGAGAGCGACCGGACGCTGGGGGCCCGCGACTACTTCGACCTGACCGCCAGCTGGACGGTGCGCGGCAACCTCAACTTCCGCGCCGGGGTGAACAACATCTTCGACCGCGACCCGCCGCTGACCGGCGCGTCCAACTGCCCCAACGGCCCCTGCAACGGCAACACCTGGCCGCAGCTGTACGACGCCTTCGGCCGCTACGCCTTCATCGGCCTCACCGCCGACTTCTAGGGCGCGCCGCTCTGCGCCTGGAGCCTCCGTATTGGCGGGGGCTCCTTTCCTTCGTGCCGAACAAATTTTTTGGGGCTCAGGCCGCGTGCAGGACCGGGGCGACGGCGGGTTCCAGGACGGCGGCCAGCCAGTCCACGAAGGGCCGGATCAGGTCGGCGCGGTGCGAGGCGGGGTTCCAGACGGCGGTGTAGTCTTCTCTGAGGGCGGCCTCGGCGTCGAACAGGCGGACCAGGCGGCCGGCGCGCAGGTCGTCGCGGGCCAGCAGGCCGCGGGCCAGGCAGACGCCGGCCCCGCCCCGGGCCAGCTCCAGAGCCGCCAGATGGTTGTCGGCGGTCAGCGCGGCGCTGGTCGGCAGGTCGTTCAGGCCCACCTGCTCCAGCCATAGTCGCCAGGGGTGCTCGGGCTGGTGGATGAGCGCGCACCGGATCAGGTCCTCCGGCCGGCGCGGCAGGTCGACGCCGGGCGCGGCCACCGGGAACAGGGCCTCGCCCGCCAGGCGGCGCTGGGTCAGGCCCGCGCAGGCGCCGGCGCCATAGAGGATGGCCACGTCGGCGTCGCCGGCGCTGACCTCGGCCGCGCCGGTGACGGTGCGCAGGTCCAGCTCGCGGTCCGGGTGGCCGGCCAGGAAGGCGGGCAGGCGCGCGCCCAGGATGCGCTCGGCGATCCCGGCTGTGGCGGCCACCACCAGCCGCATGCGGCCGGGCCGGCCGGGCGCCTCGAACGCCTCGGAGATCAGGCTGAGGCTGAGCCGCAGGCGGCTGACGAAGGCGCGTCCGGGCTCGGTCAGCGCCACGGTGCGGCCGAAGCGGTCGAACAGGTCCACCCCCAGCCGCAGCTCCAGCGAGCGGATGGCGTGGCTGATGGCGCTCTGGGTGAGGTTCAGTTCGTCGGCGGCCTTGGTGAAGCTCTCATGGCGGGCCGCGGCCTCGAAGGCGGCGATGGCCCTCAGCGATGGCGGGCGGACGGGCACGCGGATTGCTCCTGCAGCAACAGCTGTTGCCAGCGAGGATGGTCCATCCTGAATTGTCTTCATGCGAATTGCGGCGAAGGGCGCGACCCTGGATGGCGAGCGGCCGGTTTTGCGGCGAACGGCCCTGCTGGGTCGACAAGCGGCCTTGGTCGGCCGGCGAAAAGCGACAGAATGAACGCGGTTGGGAGACAGCATGCGGCTCGCGCGTCCGAACAACTACCTGGTCGCGAACCTGGTCCTCTGGACGCTGACCTATGTGATCGTCACCGCCCGGGTGATGGCGGACCCGATGCCGCACGCCGGCGCCATGGCGCTGCGCCGGCTGGGGATGACGCTGGCCGGGGTCCTGGCCTGTATCGCCATCGGCAAGATTCTGTCGGCCCTGGCCGACCAGCCGATCTGGCGGCGGCTGGTGGTGGCGGTCGCGCTGTCGGCGCTGGGCGGTTACGCCTACTCGCTCCTGAACTATGTGGCGTTCTACCTGATCGCGCCGCAGTGGAAGGTGGAGCCGTTGTCGCCGATCTCGGCGGCGTTCACCGCCTCGATGTTCTTCTGGACCTTCATCTCCTGGTGCGCCCTCTACTTCGCCATCCGCTATGAGGCGGAGCTGAAGGAGAAGAACCTGCGGCTGGTGGCCTCCCAGGCGCTGGCGATGGACGCGCAGAACCGGATGCTGCGCTACCAGATCAACCCGCACTTCCTGTTCAACACCCTCAACGCCCTGTCGTCGCTGATCCTCGCCCGGGAGAACGAGCGGGCCGAGCGGGTGGTGCTGTCGCTGTCCAGCTTCCTGCGCCACACCCTGGAGAAGGAGCTGCCCGACAAGGCGCCGCTGTCCGACGAGATCGACGCGCAACGCCAGTACCTGCTGATCGAACAGGCGCGGTTCGAGGACCGGCTGAACTATGTGGAGCACATCCCCGTGGAGCTGCGCGACGCCCTGGCGCCCAGCCTGATCCTGCAGCCGCTGGTGGAAAACGCGGTGAAGTACGGCGTGGCCCGCTCGACCGCGACGGTGACCATCGAGATCACCGCCGAGTCCTCCAACGGCCGGCTGCGGCTGACGGTCAGCGACGACGGCGGCGACGGGGCGGGGCACTCGCCGCCGAAGCTGGGCCTGGGGCTGGAGAACGTGCGCCGCCGGCTTGACCTGATCTACGGCAAGACCGCCGCCCTGACCTGTGGCCCCCGTCGGCCGCAGGGCTTCCTGGCGTCGGTCGAGATCCCCCTGGAGCGGGCATGACACCGGACGGAACAGGTCCCTCGATCGGTGCGGCGAGCCAGACGATGCGGCTCCTGCGCGTGGCCCTGGTCGACGACGAGCCGCCGGCGCTGCGCCGCCTGATGATGGCGCTGGACAAGGAGCCGGGGGTCGAGGTGGTGGGTCAGGCCGGCGACGGGGCGGCGGCGCTGGCGCTGATCCGCAGGGGCGGGATCGACGTGATGCTGCTCGACATCCGCATGCCGGGGCTGTCGGGCCTGGACCTGGCGCGGGCCATCGACCCCCGCGAGGCGCCGGCCTTCATCTTCGTCACCGCCTTCAGCCGCTTCGCCGCCGACGCGTTCGAGCTGGCGGCGGTGGACTACCTGCTGAAGCCGGTGGAGTTCGGCCGGCTGCACGAGGCGCTGGAGCGCGCGCGCCAGGCGCTGAGCTCACGCAACGCCCGCTCGCGGATTGCCGAGCTGGAGGAGGTGGTGGCCGCCCTGCGCGCCGCCGAGGTCGAGCCCGTCGACAGCGGCTATGCTGAGGAGATCTGGGTGCCGGACCGCGGCGACCGCCTGCGGCTGCCGGTGGCGCTGATCGACTGGGTGGAGGCCGAGCGCGACTATGTCCGCATCCACAGCCGCGGCCGCAGCTTCCTGGTGCGCAAGGCGATCCGCACCTTGCAGGCCGAGCTGGACCCCGCCCAGTTCCTGCGCATCCACCGCGGCGCCCTGGTGCGCCGCGACCGCATCGTGCGCCTGGCCCGCCGCCCGGGCGGCCCCTGCGCCGTGGTGCTGCAATCCGGCGCCGAAGTGCCGGTGGCCCGCCGCCAGGCGGCCCAGGTGCGCCGGATCATCGGGGCAAGGGCCGGAAGCTGAGCGCCAACGACGCGCCTCCTCTCCCCCGGCGAAGCCGAGAGGGAGAGGGTCGGCTGGGCCAGTCCGTCTTTCCCGTTGGCGACCCAAGGGCCCGCGGCGGCGGCGTGAAGGGGTCCTGGCTGGACCCACGGCGGATCACGTTCTCACGCGCCGGCCCTCTCCCTACCCTCTCCCTCTCGCTTCGCGGGGGAGCGGACGTCTTACAGCGGCGCGCAGGTGTTCATGTTGACGGGCATGGCTTCGGCGCGGGTCCATTGGCCGCCGGCCTTGGAGAACACCGCGAAGGCGGAGCCGGCCTTGCCGGAGGAGCCGTCGGGGTTGCGGCCGTTGAAGGTGATCGCGGCGATCACCTGGGCGGTGACGCCCTTGGCGGTCTCGTCGGGGGTGATCTCCTGCATGGCCTTGCACATCACCTGGAAGCCGTCGCAGCCGTGGCCCGCGACCTTGGTGCGGCAGACCGGGTGGCCATCCTCCAGCGCGGTGCGCCAGGTGAGGATCTGGGCGTCGAGGCCGGCGTTGGGATCGGCCGGCGCGGACTTGCCCCCGCCAGGGGTGCAGGCGGCCAGCAGCAGAAGAGCGGCCAGGAACAGGGGGGGACGGCCGGCGGCGGCGAGCGATCTGATCACTTAGGACTCCGAGGAATGCGGCGGAGCGCATACCCCACGGAAAGCGGCCTGGGTGTGACCAAATGCCGGCGCGGCGAAATTAGTTGCCCGGCGCCGCCTGGCTCATCACCGGGCCGATCTCATCGTGCAGCACCAGGTCGGCGTGGGCGTCCAGGTCGGTGGGCTCGCGGTTGACGATGGCCACCGTGGCGCCGTTGCGCTTGGCGATCAGCGGGAAGCCGGCGGCCGGATAGACCACCAGCGACGACCCCAGCACCAGGAACAGGTCGCAGGCCAGGGTCTCGGCCTCGGCGCGGGCCATCGGCTCGTACGGCATGGCCTGGCCGAACGAGATCGTCGCGGTCTTGACGATGCCGCCGCAGGCCCGGCAGGCTGGCAGGTCGCCGGTGGCGTCCCACAGCGCCTTGAGCTCGGCCAGCTCGTGGCGCAGGCCGCACTCCAGGCAGGTCGCATAGGTGGCGTTGCCGTGCAGCTCGATCACCCGGTCGCGCGGCACGCCCGCGGCCTGGTGCAGGTCGTCGACGTTCTGGGTGATCACGCTGGAGGCCTTGCCCTGGGCGATCAGGCGGGCGACGCCGAGGTGGCCGGCGTTGGGCTCGCGGCCCACCCAGCCGGCGCGCCCGGAGAACGCCCGGCTCCAGGCCTCGCGGCGGCGTTCCTCGCTGGCTACGAAGTCCTGGAAGTAGATCGGCTTCATCTGGCTCCACACCCCGCCGGGGCTGCGGAAGTCGGGGATGCCGCTCTCGGTGGAGATGCCGGCGCCGGTGAACACCGCCACCCGGCGCGCGTCGGCGATGGCGCGGGTCAGGTCGGCGCGGGTGGAGAGCGGGCGGCTGGACATGGACCGCCAGCTTAAGCCCGGACGCCAAGCTCGCGAAAGCCGGGACGTTTGAGGTGGGGAAGGGGACCGGCCCGGCCTTTGGTCGGGGGGATGCCAGGGTGAGCCGGGCCGATCTGGATCGCCCGTATCCGACACGCAAGTCGTTGGGCGATCGTCAACTCAACGGCGGCCGTCCCGGGAAGTTCCACAGAACGTGATTTTTCAGGCGACCAGGTTGACGCGGACCGTACGACGAACGCCGCTCATCCGATGAGCGGATAGAGCAGGCCGCCGATCCATGGGAGCAGATAGCTGCGCGCCGACTGCAGCACCAGGATGACGATGATCGGGCTGATGTCGACGCCGCCCAGTGGCGGGATCATGCGCTGGACCGGGCGCATGATCGGCCGGGTCACGGCCTCCAGGGTGCTGACCACGTTGTAGACCGACTGGTTGCGCAGGTTGATGACGTTGAACGCGACCAACCACGAGAGGATCGCGCTGATCACGATCGCCAGGATCAGGAGCTGGAGTAGCCCGCCGACGATATAGAGAATAAAGCTGCCCATGGCCCTGCTTCTACCGGCCTTTGAGGCGCTGACAAGGCGCGGCCCTGCTCGGGCCTTTATGCCGCCGCCGCGCGACCCGGCTTGACACAAGGGCCCTGGATCGCCTTATTCCGCCGCTTCCTGGGGGCCGTAGCTCAGATGGTAGAGCGCCTCGTTCGCAATGAGGAGGTCAGGGGTTCGATTCCCCTCGGCTCCACCAGGAACCTCCCAAGCCGTTGAGTGGCTTGGAAAAGCTCGAAGAGTCAGCCCCTTAGAATGTCCGGGCGCCCTGCCTCTGCCGCACCTGATCCAGAGGGCAGATGCCGACAGGCATGTAACGCCGAGCAGGCGGAACCCCGGCGCCAGGGCAGGTGAGCCGCACCGCACGGTCATTGTGCCCCACAAGGCCCGGCGGCACGCGCTTTGAGGTCTGTCAGCAGGCCGGTCAGTCGATCATCCAAATCGGCCTTGGCGGTCGCGTAGTCATCATTCCAGGACGGAGTCTTCCATGCGCGCGCCGAACGCAGCATCGGCTCGTCGGAGGCCTTCGTACCGGAGTTCGACCGCCTGTTCGTCGGCGCCCGCGCTGGCGGGCTCGGGCAGCCGGCGGCCATCCTGGTCTACCGTCCGACCCCATGAGCGCATCGTTCCCCTCGGCCCCACCAGGAACCCCTCTCGCCCGTAAGTAGAGTCCCTGCGACATCGTTTCGCCTTTTCGGCGACTCTTTTCCCTGCGAGAGATCGCGGCGTCGGGAACGGACGTTTGTTCTTCAGAGTTGTGTGCGACACCTCGCTCATCCACGGTCATGGCAGTTTCAGGTCATGCCCGCGGAATGTATATGGCCTTCAAGTACAGGTTGTATTCGAGGCGTGTTGCTCAAGGTGCTGAGGCCGGGGGGCCTTTGGCCGGACTTTGTTCTGTTCAAATCTCTACCCGACCGGATCAATACGTTCGGGGACCCCCACCGATGATCACCACCGTCAGCACCACGGCCCTGCTCAACGCGGCCCTGAAGGTCGCCCAGGGGGGCGACACCATCCTGCTGGAGCCCGGCGTCTATACCGGGGTGGTCGCCTCGGGGCTGAACTATGCCCAGGGCGTGACGGTGACCTCGGCGACGCCGGACACCCTGGCCACCCTGACCAGGCTCAACGTGACCGCCAGCTCGAACCTGACCTTCCAGGGCCTGGAGTTCCGCGTCGACGCGGCGGCGGGCGACAATCCGTTCCTGATCGCCAAGAGCCACGACGTGACCCTGACGGGCCTGAGCGTCCACGGCTCCCTGGATGGCGACCCGCAGAACGACCGCGCCGCCATGCTGGTGCGCGACAGTTCCCACGTGACCGTCGCCGACTCGACCTTCCAGCAACTGTGGATCGGCCTCGGCCAGCTGAACGACGACCACCTGACGATCCAGGGCAACACCTTCAAGGAGATCCAGATGGACGGGATCCGCGGCGGCGGCTCGTCCTTCGTCACGGTCACCGGCAACAGCTTCAGCAGTTTCCACCCGAAGCCCGCCGATCACCCGGACGCGATCCAGTTCTGGACCAGCGGCACGACGGCCTCGGCCCACGACATCGCCATCACCGACAATGTGTTCCTGCGCGGCACGGGGACCGGCGTCCTGCCGCAGGGCGTCTTCCTGAACGACGAGGTGGGCACCCTGCCCTACCAGCACGTGACCATCACCGGGAACCTGGTGGCCGGCGCCGGCTACAACGGCATCGCCGTCTTCCACGGGCAGGACGTGACGGTGAGCGACAACATCGTCGTGGGGTTCCTGGACTACAAGTCGTGGATCCGGCTGGTGAACGTCGACAACGGAACCCTGTCCAACAACCAGACCACCCTGATCAGCCTGACCGGCGACACCAACCTGGTGCAGACCAACAACACCATCGTCGCCCAGGTCTCGGACGGCGGCGCGGCCTATCTGGCGGCGTGGCAGGCGGCGCACGGCGGGTCCGGCCTGCCGACCTTCAACGGGACGCCGGGCGCCGACACCCTGGTCGGCACCGCCGGGGCGGACATCCTGAACGGCGGCCTCGGCGACGACGTCTATGTGGTCAACGCCAGCGGCGACACGGTGGTCGAGGCGGTCGGCGCCGGCAATGACCTGGTGCAGAGCGCGCTCAGCTATACCCTGGCGGCGAATGTCGAGCGGCTGACGCTGACCGGCGCAGCGGCGGTGGACGGCTATGGCAACGCGCTGGCCGACGTGCTTTCCGGCAATGCCGCCGGCAACCTGCTGTCGGGCGGGGCGGGCGGCGACACGCTGAACGGCGGCGCGGGCGACGACACCCTCCAGGGCGGCGACGGCGCCGACAAGCTGGTCGGTGGCCTGGGCGGCGACCGGATCGGAGGCGGCGCCGGGGACGACTACTACGTGATTGACGATGTGCGCGACCTGGCCGTGGAGACGGTCGCCGGCGCGGCGGGCGGCTACGACTACGTGGCCTCCAGCGTGAGCTATACGCTGGGCGCCAACCTGGAGCGCCTGGCGCTCTCCGGGGCCGGCGCCCTCGACGGGACGGGCAACGAGCTGGCGAACCTGATCACCGGCGGGGCCGGCGCGAACCACATCTATGGGCTGGCGGGCGCGGACACCCTGTCGGGCCTGGACGGGGCCGACACCCTGGATGGCGGCGCGGACGCCGACCTGCTGACCGGCGGGGCGGGCGCGGACCGGTTCGTGTTCGCCCGGGGCGAGGCGAACGGCGACCGCGTCCAGGACTTCGCGGCCGGCGACCACATCGACCTGGTCGGCTACTCTGTCGGCTCGACGATCTCCGCCGTGGCCGGCAGCGCGACCGCCTGGATGATCCATGACGCCGCCACCCGCGCCGACGAGACCATCCAGCTGCTGAACGGCTACCGGCTGACGACGGGCGACTTCATGTTCGCCTGACGGGGATCTAGTGTGCGTCGTCCCAGTTGGCGGCGGCGCGGGCCTCGACGACCAGCGGGACGGAAATCGACAGCGCCGGTTCGGCCGCGCCTTCCATGATCCGCTTGGCCACGACGATCACCGCCTCGGCCTCGGCCTGCGGCGCCTCGAACACCAGTTCGTCGTGGACCTGCAGCAGCATCCTGGCGCTGAGCCCGGCGTCGCGCAGGGCGCCCGGCATCCGCACCATGGCGCGCCGCATCACGTCGGCGGCGGCGCCCTGGATCGGCGCGTTGATCGCCGCGCGGTCGCCGAACGCCCGCTCGGCCGGCGATTTGCCCTGGGCGGCGGGGATCCAGACCTTGCGGCCGAAGATCGTGGTGACGAAGCCCTCCGACCGCACCTGGCGGGTCATGCGGTCCATGTAGGTGCGGATGCCGGGGAAGCGCTCGAAGTAGGTCTTGATATAGGCCCCGGCCTCCTCGCGCGGGATCGACAGCTGGTTGGCCAGGCCGAAGGCCGAGATGCCGTAGACGATGCCGAAATTGATCGCCTTGGCGCGCCGCCGGGTGTCGGCCGGCATGCCCTCGACCGGCACCCCGAACACCTCCGAGGCGGTCATGGCGTGGATGTCGAGGCCGTCGGCGAAGGCCTGCTTCAGCTGCGGGATGTCGCCGATATGGGCCAGCAGGCGCAGCTCGATCTGGCTGTAGTCGGCGCTGATCAGCAGGTGACCCGGCTCGGCGATGAAGCACTTGCGGATCTTGCGGCCTTCCTCCGTGCGGATTGGGATGTTCTGCAGGTTGGGGTCGCTGGACGCGAGCCGGCCGGTGGTGGCCGCCGCCAGCGAATAGGAGGTGTGGACCCGCCCGGTCTTCGGGTCGCTCGCGGTCACCAGGTTGTCGGTGTAGGTGCCCTTCAGCTTCGACAGCTGGCGCCAGTCCAGCAGGATGCGCGGCAGCTCGTGGCCCTGGGCGGCCAGGTCCTCCAGCATCGAGGCGTCGGTGGATTGCGCGCCCGTGGCGGTGGTGCGGCCCGACGCCAGGCCCATCTCGCCGAACAGGATGTCGCCGATCTGCTTGGGCGAGCCCAGGTTGAACGGCCGGCCCGCCACGCGGTGGGCCTCGGCCTCCAGTTCGACCATGCGCACCGAGAAGTCGTTGGAGAGCTGGCGCAGGCGGTCGGGGTCGACCTTGATCCCGGCCAGCTCCATCTCCACCAGCACCCTGGGCATCGGCCGCTCGAGGGTCTCGTAGACGGTCAGCAGACGCTCGTGCGCCAGGCGCGGGCGCAGGTGCTCCCAGATCCTTAAGGTGACGTCGGCGTCCTCGGCGGCGTAGCAGGTCGCCGCCGGCAGCTCGACGTGCTTGAAGCTCTTCTGCGCCTTGCCAGCCCCGGCGACGGTCTTGAAGCTGATCGGCTCATGGTCGAGCAGGCGCTTCGACAGCTCATCCATGCCGTGGCTTTTGTGCAGGCCCCCTTCCAGGGCGAAGCTGATCAGCATGGTGTCGTCGACCGGGGTCACATCGATGCCGTAGCGGGCCAGGACGGCCAGATCGTACTTGGCGTTCTGGGCCACCTTCAGGATCGACGGGTCCTCCAGCAGCGGCTTCAGCCGCGCCATGGCCGCGTCGATGGGAATCTGGGTGAGGTCGGCGGGCGCGTCCAGCTGCAGGCCGCCCTCGCCCTCGTGGGCGTGGCCCACCGGGATGTAGCAGGCCTCGCCCGCCGCGACGGCCAGGGAGACTCCGACCAGGTTGGCGCTGGTGGCGCCCAGCGCGTCGGTCTCGGTGTCGAAGGCCACGACGCCGGCCGCATAGGCGCGGGCGATCCAGGCATCGAGGGCGGCCAGGTCGCGGACGCATTCATAGGCGTTGACGTCGACGGCGCCGTGGGTGGGCGCCTGCGGGGCACGGGTCTCGGGCGCCGGGGTGGCGGGCGCCGTGATCCCCTGGCCGCCGGCCATGCCGTCGCCGATCCGCTTCGCCAGGGTGCGGAACTCCATCAGCTCCAGGAAGGCCTGCAGGGTAGGGCCGTCCGGGTCCTGCACCTGCAGCGCATCGACCGGTTCCGGGAGCGGCGTGTCGCAGTCCAGCTGCACCAGCTGGCGCGACAGGCGGATCTGATCGGCGAAGTCGATCAGGGTCTGGCGGCGTTTGTCCTGCTTGATCTCCCCGGCGCGGGCCAGCAGCGTGTCGAGGTCGCCGTATTCATTGATCAGGGCCGAGGCGGTCTTGACCCCTATGCCGGGGGCGCCCGGCACGTTGTCGACGCTGTCGCCGCACAGCGCCTGGACGTCGACCACCTTGTCCGGCGTCACCCCGAACTTGTCGAACACCTGCTCGGCGCCGATCTTCAGGTTCGGCGTCTTCATGGTGTCCAGCATGGAGACCTTGGGGCCGACCAGCTGCATCAGGTCCTTGTCGGACGAGACGATCACCACCTCGCCGCCCAGGTCGCGGACCTTGCAGGCATAGGCGGCGATCAGGTCGTCGGCCTCGTAGCCGGGCAGCTCGATGCAGGGCACGCCGAACGCGCGGGTGGCGTCGCGCACCAGGGGGAACTGGGGGACCAGGTCCTCGGGCGGCGGCGGGCGGTGAGCCTTGTACCTGTCGTACAGCTTGTTGCGGAAGGTCGCCTCGGAGTGGTCGAAGATCACCGCCAGGTGGGTCGGCGCCTCGGCCGAGGCCCTCATCTCGACCAGCAGCTTCCAGATCATGTTGCAGAAGCCGCTGACCGCCCCGATCGGCAGGCCGTCGGACTTCCGGGTCAGCGGCGGCAGGGCATGGAAGGCCCGGAAGATGAACCCCGAGCCGTCCACCAGATAGAGCCGCATCGCCGGCCCGTCCTGGGTCGGATCGCGCGGGATATCGCCCAGGGTCTGCGGCGTGGCGTCGAGCGTGTCGGTCATGGCGGCAAGATAAGGCGAGGCGAGGCGCAGGTCATCCGCTTCTCCCGCAATCGGCTCAGGCGCTGGCGACGTCCCAGGCGGTTCGGCAGGACCAGGACCTCCGGCCCCCGGCCCAGGCCGTGGATATGGGGACGGTTGTGACACGGCGCTGGCGGAATCCGGACACCGACGGATAATGGGCCACGGCCACGGGAGGCAGGCAAATGACTGCACGGGCGCTGACCTTCGACGCGGGGATCGTGGCGATCCTCGCCGACTGCCACATCCACCCCGGCGACGGACCGGAGTTCCCGGCCCATGTTCTGGCCGCGCTGTCCGACGCGCACCTGATCGTCACCCTGGGCGACATGGGTGACAGCGCCGGACTGGACCAGCTGGAAGAGATCGCCACCGTCGTCGGCGTGCGCGGCCAGGACGACGCCGACGATCCGCGGACCGACCATCCGGCGCTGCTGCTGCACATCGGCGGGACGCGGGTGGGTTGCGTGTTCGACGCGACGGCCGCCGGCCTGGCCACGGCGTCCGACCCCTTCACCCCGGCCGCGGACTTCGCCGAGGCCTGCCGCCGGCTGTTCGGGACCGAAGTCGACGTCCTGCTGCACGCCTCGACCCACAAGGCCGCTACCGACGCCATCGGCCGCCAGGGCGTCGCACTCAATCCCGGCAGCGCGATCCTGCCGGCGGCGGGTGCGGCCCCGACCTTCGGGCGGCTGGTGCGGACGGCAGCCGGGCTGGAACCGGAGATCGTCTTCGTCGGCTAGCGGTTTCGCGCCCGGCCACGAAACCGGCTAAGACCGCGCCCGTGACCGCCTGCGCCCTGACCCGCCTCACCCTGACCGACTTCCGATCCTATGCCACGGCGGAGCTGGGCCTGGACGGGCGGCCGGTCTGGCTGGCCGGGCCGAACGGGGCGGGCAAGACCAACCTGCTGGAGGCCGTCAGCTTCCTGATCCCCGGCCGTGGCCTGCGCGGCTCGGGCCTCGCCGAGGTGGGCCGGCGGCTGTCGGGCGAGGCCGCGGGCCGGGCCTGGGCGGTGTCGGTCACGGTGCGGACCGAACAGGGCGAGACCCGGCTGGGCACCGGGGTCGAGCAGGCCGGCGCGGCGCGGCGGCTGGTGCGGGTGGAGGGCGAGCCCGCCCCGCCCGGCCGGCTGGCCGAGCATGTGCGCCAGGTCTGGCTCACGCCGGCGCAGGACCGGCTGTTCCTGGAGGGCGCGGCCGAGCGGCGGCGGTTCTTCGACCGGCTGGCGTTTGCCGCCGAGCCGATCCACGCCGCCCACGTCCAGGCCTATGAGAAGGCCCTGCGTGAGCGGACGCGGCTGCTGACCGACGGCCCGGCGGATGCCGCCTGGCTGGACGCCCTGGAGGCCAGGATGGCCGAGGCCGGGGCGCTGATGGCCGAGGCGCGGGCGCGCACGTTGACCGCCCTCACCGCCGAGATCGCCACCCGGGGCGAGCGGCCGTTCCCTCTGGCGCGGCTGGCGCTGACCGGCGAATGGGAGCGGCTGGCCCTGGAGGGCGCGGCGTTCGCCGACCTGGAGCTGCGCCTGGCCCGCGCGCTGGCCGCCGGCCGCGACCGCGACGCAGCCGCCGGCCGGGCGCTCAGCGGCCCGCACCGCGGCGACCTGTCGGTGATCCACGACGAGAAGGACCGCCCCGCCGCCGAATGCTCCACCGGCGAACAGAAGGCGCTGATCCTCAACCTGGTGCTGGCCCAGGCCGCCCGCCTGGCCCGAGCCGCCGGCCCCAGTCCGATCCTCCTCCTGGACGAGGTGGCGGCCCACCTGGACGCCCGCCGCCGCGCCGCCCTGTTCGACGAGATCGAGGCCCTGGAGTTGCAGGCCTTCCTCACCGGCACCGACGAGATGCTGTTCGACGGGCTGAAGGGCCGGGCGCAGGGGTTCGCCGTGGACGGCTCGGGGTTGGCGCCGCTGGGTTGAGGCCGCAAGCTCAGCCTTGACGCGACCGGGTGGAGGCTCACCCTCTCTCCATCCACCGCCGCCGGGAGGGACGCCGAATGCCGAAGCCGGGCGACTTCTACGTCGGCGTGGTCGAGTTGTTCGCCGTGCTGCTGCCCGGCGCGCTGCTGATGGCGGCCCTCCTCCTGACGCTCGTACCGCTGGTCCCTGCGCCCTTCGACGGGCGGGTCTCGGTCCAGGCGCAATGGGTGGCCTTCGCGTTCGGAGCCTATGCCCTGGGGGCCTTCGTGTTCCCCGTGGCCTCGCTGATCGACGACAGGTACTACAATCCCTACCGCGAACGGCGATGGCCGAAGGCGGACGACCACGCCTATGCCTGGGCGACGGACCTCCGCCAGCGCTATTTCCACCAGCCGCAGGCCGCCCGCGACGACATCCCCATGAACACCTTCGCCTGGGCCAAGGCCGTGCTCATGCTGCATGCGCCAGGGGCGTTCAACGACGTGCAGCGGTTCGAGGCGGAGTCGAAGTTCTTCCGCTCGCTGGTGGTCGTCCTGCCGGTCGTGGGCGGCTTGGCCATGATCCAGGGTGTGCTGGACGGCGCGCCGGGCCTGGTCGTCGGCGCGCCGATCGTGGCCCTGGTCCTCGCCCGGCTGTCGTTCCACCGCTACGCCGAGCGCCGGCACAAGAGCACCGAGTGGGCCTATCGCTACCTCGTCACCCTCAAGTTCGGCTCGGAGCCCGGCGGATGACCACGACTACGACCACGGTCGCGCTCGGCGACCTCAGCTTCACGGTCGACGTGGTGGGTCCGCCGCACGGCCCGCCGGTGCTGATGCTGCACGGGTTCCCGCAGACCCGGCGGGCGTGGCGGGGGCAGATCGCGGCGCTGAGCGGCGCCGGCTACCGCTGCGTGGCGCCGGACCAGCGCGGCTATTCGACCGGCGCCCGGCCCGCCGGGACCGCGGCCTATGCGGTTCCCAACCTGATCGGCGACGCCCTGGGGATCATGGACGCCCTGGGCCACGACCGTTTCCACCTGGTGGGCCACGACTGGGGCGGCCAGCTCGCCTGGCTGATCGCCGCGCAGCATCCGCAGCGCGTGCTCAGCCTGGCGGTGCTGTCGCGGCCGCACCCGGCCGCCTTCGCCCGGGCGTTCGAGACCGACGCGCAGCAGTCGAAACGATCCGGCCACCACAAGACCTTCCAGGACGAGGGCGCGGGCACGGCGCTGCGGGCAGACGACTTCGCGGGCCTGCGCCGGATGTTCGACGCCCAGGGCGTGCCGGCCGCGACGGCCCAGGCCTACATCGACACCCTCTTCGAGCCCGGGGCCATCGAGGCAGCAGTGGCGTGGTATCGCGCCGGCGGGTCCAGCTCGCTGCGCGCCCGCGACGTCCCGCCGGTTGCCACGCGCACGCTTTACGTCTGGGGCGACGCCGACGCGACCGTGGGCCGCGTGGCCGCCGAAGCCACCGCCGACTTCGTCACCGGCCCCTATCGCTTCGAGGCGATTCCGGGCGCCGCCCACTTCCTGACGGACCAGGTTCCGGACGCGGTGAACGGGCTATTGCTGCCGCATCTGGAGGCCTAAGCGGCGCTTTTGGCTTGCAAGCCTATTGCGCCTGACGCGATGCGGCGGCCAAAGGCTGCTGTGCACAATCGTGCGTTTTGCAGAACTCGCCTCGGGCTTCAGACGCAATGATGCTGGCGTTTCGGCGGGCGGCCGAGATCGCGGCGGCATTCAGGGCCGGCATGCTTTCGTCCAGGGCGTGAGCAGCTGCACTGTCCCTGAAAGCCAAGGCTTCGGCCAGTTGCGCGTTTGAGAAACGGCTGGCGAGCATGTCCGCAAGTCGATCCAAAAGTTGGGCGAACGCGAGGTTGAAGGCGGCCCGCATCGCCACCATCACAGCGTCAGCGACTTGCGGATCTACCCCGTCGTGCGGCGCAGCCGCGATGGCGTCCAATTGCCGGTCGATCTGGCGAGTCACGTCGGCCCGACCGCTTGCCTGATCGAGCAGGCGCCGCACCAATTCTATGGACTCGGACGCAATCCGGGGTTGGACCGTGATGCGAGGGGCAAATTCAACCGCAGGGAAGGCGACGCGTAGCGACACCCGTCGCCCGGCGCCGTCGGCCGTTGGGGCCAGGCGGTAGGCTGTGGAGAGGCGCAGGGCTGCGGCGCCATAGCCCCACCCCATCGGCCCTTCCGCAGCAACAACGCAGGCGCCAATGCCCCCGTCGGCCTGCTCTGTGCAGGTCAACCGTGCGACGCCCTCGACGCCGAGCATGGCGGCCAGCGGCGGCGCAGCTTGGCCGATCGCGACGGCTGAAGGCGCCTTTACCCACTGCGGCGCGTCCATGGCGTCCAGCTCGGACAGGTCGCCGATCGCTTTCAGCTCGTCGGGCGACGCGCGGCAGGCCCGTTGGCTGCAGAGGGCGTCATGAGCTTCTGCGAGAACCGTTTCGCCCAGGTTCGTTGAGAGGCGCTTCATGTCCTCGCCGATCGCGGCGTTTTCGCGTAGGACTTCGCCGCCCGGGGAATTCTGGAAGTCGGCGAGCTGTCTCAGCGTTTCGCGCGAGTTCGTCAAAGCAAGCGCCGTGGCGATCGCCGCCCGGATGTCGTCGACATGGTGTTGGGCCGCGCTCCGAAGCGCCGTCACGGCAGCCTGGCGCGCCTCATCCGGCGTTCCCGCGATCGGGCCGGACTCAAGCTCGCGGGCAGGCGCGTCAAACGCTTTCAGGACGATCTGCGCCACATCCTGGCTCTCGACGATCCGCAAGGCGTAGGCCTGCGCATCGGGATCCACGCCGGTCGCTTTCGGTTCCGCCCCGATCGACGGGAGCGTGAAGCGGATCGGGATGCGGACGATGCCGCCCGCCACGGCCTTGCCATCGACGGTCTGCGGCCGCATGCGGAATTCCCGGCTCATGGTCAGCGCCGCCGCGCCAAACCCCAGCGCCCTCGGCGCTTCCGCCAGGACGGTGCAGTGTGCAAGATGGCCGCCCTCGTCGATCGCGCAGCTGATCTGTGCGTAGCCCGCGATCTCAAGCGCCAGCGGCACCTTCGGATAAAGACTGGCGAACACCTCGCCAGACGGTAGCTCCAGCCAATCGGGGTTGGTGATGACGGACTTTTCGGCCGCCGCCACGGTCGTGCCTGACGCGAGCATCGCCATCACCGCCGCCGGGCCCACAAGACGCCTCATCCCACCCCCGATTTCGCCGCCGAAATCCGTGCAGAATCAGCCCCGGACCCTATATACAGAAGCCTAGAATCCCAGGCTCCGCGCAACGCACGGCGCTACCATAGGGCGCCATGGGCTTTCCTGCCCATCCTGACGCGGGGCGCCTCAGCTGGACGCAAGATGAGCGAAGAGAACGATATCGACGGCGTGCCCCCCGAAGGCAACGGCCAGGCCGAATATGGCGCGGAATCGATCAAGGTCCTGAAGGGCCTGGACGCGGTGCGCAAGCGGCCGGGCATGTACATCGGCGACACCGACGACGGCTCTGGCCTGCACCACATGGTCTATGAGGTGGTCGACAACGCCATCGACGAGACCCTGGCCGGCTGGGCCACGCGAGTCGAGGTGATCCTCAACGCCGACGGCTCGGTGACGGTCACCGACGACGGCCGCGGCATCCCGGTGGACATCCACGAGGGCGAGGGCATCTCGGCGGCCGAGGTGATCATGACCCAGCTGCACGCCGGCGGGAAATTCGACCAGAACTCCTACAAGGTCTCCGGCGGCCTGCACGGGGTGGGCGTCTCGGTGGTCAACGCGCTCTCCGAGTGGCTGAAGCTGAAGATCTATCGCGGCGGCAAGTCGTACGAGATGGAGTTCCGCCACGGCGACTCGGTTTCCCCGCTGATCGCGACCGGCGACGCGCCGATGCGCGAGAACGGCCTGCCGCTGTCGGGCACCGAGGTCACCTTCCTGGCGTCGCTGCAGACCTTCGCCTTCATCGAATTCGACCTGAAGACGCTGGAGCACCGGCTGCGTGAGCTGGCGTTCCTGAACTCCGGGGTCACCATCTGGCTGAAGGACCATCGCGGTCCGGAGCCGACCGAGGAGGTCATGCACTACGAGGGCGGCATCGAGGCCTTCGTGCGCCACCTGGACAAGGCCAAGACGCCGCTGATCAAGACGCCGATCATCGTGCGTGGCCAGCGCGAGAACGTGCAGCTGGACATGTCGCTGTGGTGGAACGACGGCTACCATGAAAACGTCCTGTGCTTCACCAACAACATCCCGCAACGGGACGGTGGCACCCACCTGGCGGCGTTCCGCTCGGCGCTGACCCGGATCATCACCAACTACGCGGAGAGCTCCGGCACGGCGAAGCGGGAGAAGGTCACCGTCACTGGCGAGGACGGGCGCGAGGGCTTGACCTGCGTGCTGTCGGTGAAGGTGCCGGACCCAAAGTTCTCGTCGCAGACCAAGGACAAGCTGGTCTCGTCCGAAGTGCGCCCGGCCGTGGAAGGCCTGGTCGGCGAGGGGCTGGCCTCATGGTTCGAGGAGCACCCGGTCGAAGCCCGGATGATCGTCCAGCAGATCGCCGAGGCCGCCGCCGCCCGCGAGGCCGCGCGCAAGGCCCGCGAACTGACCCGGCGCAAGTCGGCGCTGGATATCTCGTCCCTACCCGGAAAGCTGGCCGACTGCGCCGAGAAGGACCCCGCCAAGTCGGAGATCTTCCTGGTGGAGGGGGACTCCGCCGGCGGTTCGGCGAAACAGGCCCGCAACCGCGACAACCAGGCGATCCTGCCGCTGCGGGGCAAGATCCTCAACGTGGAGCGGGCCCGGTTCGACCGGATGCTGGGCTCGGACCAGATCGGCACCCTGATCATGGCCCTGGGCGCGGGGATCGGCCGCGACGAGTTCGATATCGCCAAGATCCGCTACCACAAGATCGTCATCATGACCGACGCCGACGTCGACGGCGCCCATATCCGGACCCTGCTGCTGACCTTCTTCTACCGGCAGATGCCGGAGGTGATCGAGCGCGGCTATCTCTATATCGCCCAGCCGCCGCTCTATAAGGCCTCGAAGGGCAAGTCGGTCCGCTACCTGAAGGACGATCCCGAGCTTGAGATCTACCTGATCGACGAGGGCGTCGACGGCGCCACCCTGGACCTGGCCTCCGGCGAGCGGCTGACCGGCGCCGACCTGCTGGCCATGGTGCAGACCTCGCGCGGGGCCAAGGCCAATGTCGAGCGGCTAGCGGCCCGCGCCCCGGCCTTCGCCATCGAGCAGGCGGCCCTGGCCGGCCTGCTGGCGGACGGCGGCGACCCGGCCGCGGCGGCGGCGCGCCTGGACCTCTATGCGGAGGAGGGCGACGGGCCCTGGTCGGGCGAGTTGGCCGCCACCGGCGGCTATGCCTTCAGCCGCGTGAAGCGCGGCGTCACCGAGAAGGTGGTGCTGGACGAGATGCTGCTGCACGCCGCCGACGCCCGGCGTCTGGCCGAACGCTCGAAGGAGCTGGCCCAGGTGTTCTCCGGGCGGGCCGTCTACACCCGCCGCGACCGGACCACCACCGTGCGCGGGCCGATCGACCTGGTGAACGCGGTGATGGACAACGGCCGCCGCGGCCTGTCGATCCAGCGCTACAAGGGCCTGGGCGAGATGAACGCCGAACAGCTGTGGGAGACCACCCTCGATGTCGAGGCCCGAACCCTGCTGCAGGTGCGCGTCAACCACGCCGACGACGCCGACGACATGTTCACCCGCCTGATGGGCGATCTGGTCGAGCCGCGCCGCGAATTCATCCAGGAAAACGCCCTGGACGCCGAGGTGGACGTCTGACGCCGCGTCGCGGCACTGTGGCGCGATGAGCACGGGTCGCGACGATTTTGTGACAGTGTGCCCGCGGCGCGCCCAAATCCACGCCGTCTGGTGTAGCTAGCGGCCTCAGAAGGCGGGTCCCCCCATCCGCCGGACAACCAGAGGTTTCTCCATGATGACGTCAGCGTCCCTGCGCGCCTGGCTTGTGGCAGGCGTTTCCGTCTCCACCTTCGCCTTGGCGCTCCCCGCCGCCGCCGCCGAGGCCAACACCGTGGGCGAGGTGATCGTCACCGCCCAGAAGAAGGCCGAGAACATCAACGACGTGCCGCTGTCGGTGACCGCGGTGCAGGGCGACAAGCTGGCGGCCATCCGCTCCGGCGGCGGCGACATCCGCATGCTGTCGTCGCGGGTGCCCAGCCTGATCCTGGAATCCAGCTTCGGCCGCACCTTCCCGCGTCCCTACATCCGCGGCCTGGGCAACACCGACTTCGACCTCAACGCCAGCCAGCCGGTCAGCTTCGTCTATGACGACGTGGTGCTGGAAAGCCCGATCCTGAAGGGCTTCCCGCTGTTCGACATCGACCAGGTGGAAGTGCTGCGCGGGCCGCAGGGCACCCTGTTCGGCCGCAACACCCCGGCCGGCGTGCTGAAGTTCGATAGCGCCAAGCCCACCAAGGACTTCGAAGGCTACGGCTCGGCGTCCTACGCCACCTATTCGACGATCAACGCGGAGGGCGCGGTCTCCGGCCCGATCCTCGGCGACATGCTGACCGGCCGCCTGTCGGGCCTCTACCAGCACCGCGACGACTGGGTGGACAACACCTTCACCAAGCAGAACAACGCCACCGAGGGCTACGACCAGTTCGCCCTGCGCGGCCAGCTGCTGTTCACCCCCACCGACGACTTCAGCGCGCTGCTGAACGTCCACTACCAGCACCTCGACGGCACGCCGCGGGTGTTCCGCGCCAACATCATCCAGCTGGGCGGCGGCTTCGTCCCCGGCTTCGAGCGGGACAAGATCGCCCAGGACGCCCAGCCGCGCGCGACCCAGAAGGTCGAGACCGTCGGCACGAGCCTGAAGCTGAACTACGACCTCGGCGGCGGCACGACGATCACCTCGATCACCGGCATGGAGCGGGTGCACACCTATTCGCGCGCCGACATCGACGGCGGTTTCGGCGCCGTGTTCGCCCCCCCGTCGGGCCCGGGCTTCATCCCGTTCCCGTCGGAAAGCGCCGACGGAATTCCCATGCTGGGCCAGTTCAGCGAGGAAGTGCGGCTGGCCGGCAAGACCGGCGCGCTGGGCTATACGATCGGCGCCTTCTACTTCCGCGAGGACGTGAAGATCGACAGCTACGACTTCAACACCCTGGCCGGAGGCGCCCAGGACGGCTACGCCTACCAGCATCAGAAGACCGAGAGCTATGCCGGCTTCGCCAACCTGGACTACCAGGTCAACGAGCAGCTGAACGTCGGCGCCGGCCTTCGCCTTTCACACGACAAGAAGGACTTCGCCGCCCAGCGGATCCAGTCGCCTTTCGGCGCCCCCGCCACGGCGGTGCTGAAGGCCGACCCCCACTCCACCGAGCTCAGCTACAACCTCAACGCCACCTACAAGGCCACCGACGACCTGAACCTCTACGCCCGGGTCGCCCGCGGCTACCGGGCGCCGTCGATCCAGGGCCGCCTCTTGTTCGGCGACACCATCTCGGTGGCCGGCAAGGAGACCGAGATGTCCTACGAGGCCGGCATCAAGGGCAAGCTGCCGGTGGCCCGCGCGCGCTTCGACGCGGACGTGTTCTACTACCGCGCGACCAACCTGCAGCTGACCGCGGTGGGCGGCGGGGCCAACTTCAACCGCCTGCTGAACGCCCGGCACGCCGAGGGCTACGGCTTCGAGTTCAACAGTGAGGCGGAGCCGATCGACCGGCTGATGCTGACCGCCGGCTTCTCGTACAACCACACCGAACTGCAGGACCCGAACCTGTTCACCGCGCCCTGCGGCTCCGGCTGCACCGTGCTGGACCCGGCGGGTCCGCTACCCGGCACCGTGCGCATCGACGGCAACCCGCTGCCGAATGCGCCCAAGTGGATCGCCAATGTGACGGCGGGCTATTCCTGGCCGCTGGCGTCGGGCGAGATCTTCGTCTTCACCGACTGGGCCTACCGCTCGAAGATCAACTTCTTCCTCTACGAGTCGGCCGAATACCAGGACAAGCACCTGCTGGAAGGCGGCCTGCGGTTCGGCTATCGCGCCCCCGGCGCGGCCTGGGAAGTGGCCGCGTTCGGCCGCAACATCACCAACGACAAGAGCCTAGAAGGCGGCATCGACTTCAACAACCTGACCGGCTTCGTCAACGACCCCCGCACCCTGGGCGTCGAGGTAAAGGCGAAGTTCTAGAGCACGACAGCTTGAAGTGGATACCGGTTCAAGCGCCCGTCGTGCTCTAAACTTTTGATTTAGAGCGGGCGCTTGAGTCCAGCGCCCCCTCCACCGCTTCGCGGTCCCCCTCCCCCGTTTTCACGGGTGAGGAACTGGATCGACGCTGTTCCTCACCCGCTTGCGGGGAGGGGGACCCGAAGGGTGAAGGGGCGCTAGGGCCAGCCCGGACCGCTCAGGTGAACCCGCCCACGATCCCCAGCACGCCCTCGCCGTAGTGGGCCAGTTTGGCCTCGCCGACGCCGTTGACGGCGGCGAGGGCGGCGCGGGAGGCGGGCTTGAGGAGGGCGATCTCGGCCAGGGTGCGGTCGTGGAAGATGACATAGGGCGGGACGTGCTGGGTCTTGGCCTCGGCGGTGCGCCAGGCGCGCAGGGCCTCGAACAGCGGCTGGTCGCCGGGGCTCAGCACGGCCATCGCCTCGCGCGTGCGCTTCCGCGGCCGGCCCGAGCGGGTGGTGGGGTCGTGATCGGCGCCCTCGGGGTGCTTGCGCATCGCCACGCGGCGCTCGCCGCGGAACACCGCGCGGACCGCCTCGGCGTCGCCCAGGCCCACCAGGGGCCGGCCGTCGTTGGGGTCCTCGCGCAGCAGGCCGTCGAACAGCAGCTGCTCGGTCAGGTCGCGCCACTGGCTGGCCGACAGTTCCTGGCCGATGCCCCAGGTGGAGAGCGCCTGCTCCTCGGGCCGCACGTCCTTGGTCTTGCCCAGCAGGTGGTCGACCAGGCGGCCGCGGCCACAGCGCCCACCCAGCCGATGGGCGGCGGACAGCGCCTTCTGGGCGGCCTGGGTGGCGTCGGTCGTCTCCACCGCGCCGAGGCAGAGGTCGCACTGGCCACAGGCCTCGACGCCCTCCTCTCCGAAGTAGCGCCGCACCGTGGCCGCGCGACAGCCCGCGCCGTCCAGCAGGGTGTAGAGCTGGCGGACCTTGCGGACCTGGACCTGCTTGACCGCCTCGTCCATCTCCCGGTCGGCGATGCGGCGCAGCGCCCAGCTCATGTCGGCGGCGCCGTAGAGGGTGATCCCCTCGGCTGGGTCGCCGTCGCGCCCGGCGCGGCCGATCTCCTGCCAGTAGGCCTCGATGGAGCCGGGCGGATCGGCGTGGATCACGAAGCGGACGTCCGGCTTGTCCACCCCCATGCCGAAGGCGATGGTCGCCACCATCACCGCCGCGTCGGCCGCCAGGAAGTCTTCCAGCCGGGTCTCGCGCAGCCGCTTGTCGAGGCCGGCGTGATAGGCCAGCGCCGGCACCCCGGCGGCGCGCAGGGCCTCGGCGATCTTCTCGGTCTTGTCGCGCGAGCCGGCATAGACCACCCCCGAGCGGTCCGGCCGCGCGGTGACCAGCTCCACCACCCGCTTCTCGGCGCCGCCCTTCTTGCGCTCGGCCGACAGGATCAGCTCGGGCCGCGCGAAGCTGGCCACAAACTCCGCGGAGTCCATCAGGCGCAGTTCGGCGCGGATGTCCTCGCGGGTCTTGGCGTCGGCGGTGGCCGTGACCGCCAGGCGCGGCACGTGCGGGAAGAGGTCGGCCAGCCGGCCCAGCATGCGGTAGTCGGGCCGGAAGTCGTGGCCCCACTGGCTGACGCAGTGGGCCTCGTCGATGGCGATCAGGGCCAGCGGCGTGCGCGACAGCCGCTCCAGCATCCAGGGCTGCATCAGCCCCTCGGGCGAGACATAGAGGATGTCCAGCTCGCCGGCCTCGATCCGCCGCCAGGTCTCGGCCTTGGCCTCGGGCTCGATGTTGCTGTCCAGCCGCGCCGCCGCCACGCCCGACTGCACCAGCGCCGCCACCTGGTCGGTCATCAGCGCGATCAGCGGCGAGACCACCAGGCCCAGGCCGGGCCGGATCAGGCTGGGGATCTGGTAGCAGAGGCTCTTGCCGCCGCCGGTGGGCAGGACCGCCAGGGCGTTGCGCCCGGCCAGCACCTCGGCGATCACCTCGGCCTGCAGGCCCCGGAACTCGGCGTGCCCGAAGGTGCGCCGCAGGACGTCGCGGGCGGTATCGATCGGCGCAGGCCCGGTCTCGGCGACGGCGAGATTCATCGGCCCCTTATGCCGCCGACTCGCTCAAAGCGCCATGTGGCGTTCCTGTTTTTCCCCGCTATCCCAGCGCGCCCAGCCGGGTGCGCGCCTGGATGCCGCGCACGGCCGTCAGCAGGCGCAGGACGGCCGCCCCGGAAAGGCTCTCCGGCGCGAACCTGTCGCGCGCCCTGAGGGTGTCGAGGATGGCGTCATCGCCCGCCGTCATGCGGCGGGCGCACATGTTCCAGTCGCCGAACTCGCGCCCGGCGGCCGGTCCTGCGGAGAGCACCTTGGACTTCTCGTGCCGCGGGTCGTCGAGAATCCGCCGGTAGGTGCTCATCACCGCCTCCGCCGGACCCTCCAGGGCCTGGACGAAATAGCCTTCATGCACCAGCAGCAGACCGGTGATGGCGACGTCGCGGTTGTTGCGCCTGGACGTCTGGACGATCGAACCGATCTCGTGGTCGATGGCGGCTTCGGGGATGGACACCCGGCTGGTGTAGATCAGGCGGTGCAGTGTCCGGGCGCCGGAAATCTGCGACATGGGAACCTGCGATGTGGGAACCTGCGACATGGAGCATCTCGGTCGGCGAACTGTCCGCTGAGCCTTCGCATCTCCGCCTCAACAAGCGGCTAATATCATCGCTGTTTCACCGTCTTGTTCTGGAAGCCGGCGATGCGGTCGGCCATGTCCGGGCCACGGCCCTCGCCGCGGAAGATCTCGTGCGCCAGACCCTGGGATTGGGTCATGCCGTCGGTCTGGGTCAGCAGGCGCTTGTTGGCCCGATGGCTGAACCAGGAGTTGGCGAGGATCTGCTGGGCGAGGGCCTCGACCCGCGCATCGAACTCGGCGTCGGGCACGCAGAGGTCGGCCAGGCCGATCTGGACCGCCTCGCGCCCGCCCACGGTGCGGCAGGTGAACATCAGCTCGCGGGCGCGATAGGTCCCGACGCGGCGCGGCAGCCGCTGGCTCATGCCCCAGACCGGGGTCAGCGCCCATTTGGCGTGGGTGTCGGCCATCTTCGCCCCCTCGGCGGCCAGGATGATGTCGCCGGCCAGGGCCAGTTCAAGGGCGCCGGTATAGCAGTGGCCGTGAACGGCGGTGACCACGGGCTGCGGCAGGTTGGCCAGCCGCTCGATCACCTTGGACTGGTAGAACGGCTGCGGCAGCTTCTCGCCCGAGGCGATGTCGGAGAGGTCGTGGCCGGCCGAGAAACAGCGCCCGGCCCCCTTCAGGATCACCAGCCCGACCGTCTCGGTCTCGGCGGCGATGGCGGTCACATGCGCGTCCAGCTCGACGAACATCTCGACGTTCAGCGCATTCAGCTTGTCGGGCCGGTTGAGCGTCAGCGTGGCCGCCCCGTTGCGGTCGCTGCGCGTGACGGTTTCGGTCATCTAGGCGTCCATGCGGCTGATGGTGAGCTTGCGCGACCAGTAGCCGTCGCCGACCCGGTTGACGAACTGCTCCGGCCGCTCGGTCAGCGCCTCGGTCTCCAGCCACAGCCGCTTCAGGTGCCGGACCTTGCCGACGGCGCGGTCGTCCTCATAGGCCGTGCGGCCATGCAGCACATGGTAGTTGTTGATGAATTGCATGTCGCCGGGCCGAAAATCCATCATCACCGAGTAGTCGCCGCCCTCGGCCATCTCCTGCATCCAGGCCAGGGCCTCGATGGCCTTTTCGGTCAGCCGCGGCGCGTCGGCGTGGCGTTGCGACGCCAGCACGTAGGGCCGGATCAGCCGGATGAACAGCCGCCCGGCGTGGCGGGTGAAGATCGGCATCAGGTACCAGCCGGGCCGCCCGGGCGCCTGCTCGCCCCGGTAGTCGAACGGCTGCGGCTTGTAGAGCTCGGCCGCCAGGTCCGGCCGCTCACGCACCAGCCGGTTGTGCAGGGCCACCGAGTTGGCCACCGCCGACAGCCCGCCCGAGACCCCGGTCTGCAGGCACATCAGCCCCACCAGGTCGGACCCGTCGCAGTGGAAATCCAGGCCCACCAGCCCAATCTCGTTGCCGCGCGAGGTCGGATCGCCCGGCGCCTTGCCGTGGTCGGTGACGTCGCCAAGCACGTGGCCCTTGGCGTTCTGCGGCCACGGCTTGCCCAGGTGCGCGCCGATCCCCCAGTAGGCTATGCTCATCTCGTCGTTCGACCATCGCTCGCGCGGCAGGCCGCGCAGGCGCACGAAGCCGCGCCCGTCCATGAGCTCCGTCTCGATGATCTTCAGCCGGGGGCCCAGGGTCGGCAGGGGGAACTCCGCCTTGCCGATCTCCAGGAAGTTGTCGGAGACCGAGAAGGCGTGCCGCACGGCGGCGTCCAGCTCATCGACCTCGGCCGGCGAGAGCTGCTCGGTCCACAGCGCCGGGTCGGCGACGTCGGCGGCGGTCCATTCGCAGGCCTCTTCCAGGACCTGCGGCGCGAAGTCGCCGGAGGATTGGGGGGTGATGGCGTTCATCGGGTCTACTCCGCGGCCAGGGCGACAGGGGCGGTCTGCGCGCCGCGCAACAGGCGGCCCGGCAGGGCGTCGGTGGGTTCGCCGTCGCGATAGGTGACCTGGCCGGCGACGATGGTCGCGGTATAGCCGTCGGCGCGCTGGATCAGCCTGCGCCCGCCGGTGGGCAGGTCGTAAGCCACCTGCGGGGCCCGCAGCGTCAGCCGGTCATAGTCGATGACGTTGAGGTCGGCGCGGTAGCCGGGGACCAGCAGGCCACGGTCGTAGAGACCGACCGTCTCGGCGGTGTCGCGGCACTGGGCCTTGACCATGTGCGCCAGGCTGAGCTTCGGGCCGCGGGTGCGGTCCCGCGTCCAGTGGACGATGTTGGTGGTCGGGAACGACCCGTCGCAGATCATGCCCACGTGGGCGCCGCCGTCGGAGAGACCGGGCACCACGCAGTCGTGCTGCAGCATCTGGTAGGCTGGATCCAGGGTGTTCTGGGCATAGTTGAGCAGCGGCAGGTAGAGCATGCCGCGCCCGCCGCCCTCCAGCATATGGTCCAGCGCCAGGGCATAGGGATCGGCCCCGCGCTCGGCGGCGAGGGCGGCCAGCGAGGTGTCCGGCGTCGGCTCGTAGTCCGGCGCGGCGCCCATCGGATAGATCCGGTCCCAGGCGCGCATCGGCGACTGGCCCGCCGCGCGGGGCGACTCGGCTTCCTCACGAAGCAGTTGCGCGCGGAACTCGGGATCGCGCAGCCGGGCGACCCGCTCGCTGAGCGGCAGCTTGGAGATGGCGCGGTAGCTGGGGTGGGAACTGAACGGGTTCACCGTCAGCTCCAGGCCGAACAGCACGCCCACCGGCCGGGTCGCCACCTGGGCGCGGATCTGCAGGCCGGCGGCCTTGGCCTCGCTCATCTGTTCCAGCATGAAGCGCCACTGCTCGGGGTCGCGCGGGCTCTGCAGCAGCGAGAACGACAACGGCCGGCCGGACCGCTCGACGATCCGCCGCAGCATGGCGAATTCCTCGGCCGGGTCGATGAAGTCGGAGACCACCTGCAGCACGCCCTTGCCCGCGCCATTGCCGGCGGCGGCCATGCCCAGCGCGATGCCGGTCAGCTCGTCCTCGCCGGCGGTCAGCGTGGCGATCGGCGAACCGTCCGAGGACCGGTGGTTCAAGGTGCGCGAGGTGCCGAAGCCGATGGCGCCGGCGTCCATGGCCCGCCTGGCGATGGCGGCCATGGCGTGGATGTCGGCCTCGGTGGCGGGCTCGCGGTTCACCCCGCGCTCGCCCATCACGAACACCCGCAGCGCCGCATGCGGCAGCTGGCTGGCGATGTCGACGTCGAACGACCGGCCGGCCAGGCTGTCGAGGTATTCCGAATAGCTCTCCCAGTTCCACGGCAGGCCCTCGGCCAGCACCGGGAAGGGGATGTCCTCGACGCCTTCCATCAGCCGGATCAGCCGGTCGTGGTCGCCGGGCTTGCAGGGCGCGAAGCCGACGCCGCAGTTGCCCATGACCACGGTGGTGACCCCGTGCCAGGACGACGGCTGCATCCGCCCGTCCCAGGTGGCCTGGCCGTCGTAGTGGGTGTGGATGTCGACGAAGCCCGGAGTGACGATCTGTCCCTTGGCGTCGATCTCCTGCGCGCCCGCGCCTGCGACCTTGCCCACCGCGGCGATCCGGCCGTCCTTGACGCCCACATCGGCCTCGAACGGCGCCGCGCCGGTCCCGTCCACGACCGTCCCGCCGCGCACGACCAGATCGAAGGCCTTTTCCATGGCCGGGCTCCCTGACTGTTCCGCATACCGCGTTTTCCGCAGTTTCCGCTCCAGGTGGGCGAGGAGCAAGGGGCAGAAGCATTTCTAACGGCCGGCCGCACGCGGAGCGGTGGATTGGCGGCAAATCAAGCTAGCCTTCAGGGGTGGCGCGACCCTTCACATTCTATGAATTCTTCGCTGGCGGCGGCATGGCCCGGCTGGGGCTTGGCGCGGGCTGGACCTGCGGTTTCGCCAACGACTTCGATCCGGTGAAGGCGGCCACCTACCGCGCGAACTTCGCCGATGCGGCGGGGCATTTCCACGCGGGCGACGTCTGGCAGCTGTCGGCCGACGACCTGCCGGGCCGCGCCGACCTCGCCTGGGCCTCCAGCCCCTGCCAGGATTTCAGCCTGGCCGGCGGCCGGGCCGGGCTGGCGGGCGGCCGTTCGTCCGCCTTCTTCGGCTTCTGGCGGCTGATGGCGGCGCTGGACGACGCCGGCCGCGCGCCGCGGCTGATCGTCATCGAGAACGTGACGGGCCTGCTGACCTCGCATGGCGGGGCGGACTTCGCGGCCCTGGGCGCGGCGCTGGCGCAGCGGGGCTACCGGTTCGGGGCGCTGGAGATCGACGCGGCCAGCCTGCTGCCACAGTCGCGGCCGCGGGTGTTCGTGGTCGCCGCGCGCGAGGTGGCGGCGGGGCTGACCGGCGAGAGCGCGTTCCACACCCGGGCCGTGCGCGCCGCCCACGCCGCCCTGCCCGCCGAGGTGGCCGCGCACTGGGTCTGGTGGCGCCTGGCCCATCCGCCGGCCCGCAACACCGGCCTCGCCGCCCTGCTGGAGCCGGACGCCGCCGTCGCCTGGCACACGCCCGCCCAGACCGCGCGGCTGCGCGAACTGATGGGCCCGCTGCATCGCGCCCGGCTGGAGGTCCGCTCCGGCCGCGCCGTGGGCGCTGTCTTCCGCCGCACGCGCGTCGAGAACGGCCAGCCTGTGCAGCGCGCCGAGGTCCGCTTCGACGGCCTGGCCGGCTGCCTGCGCACCCCGCGCGGCGGCTCCTCGCGCCAGGCGATCGTGGTGGTCGAGGATGGCCGCGTGCGGAGCCGCCTGCTGACGCCCCGCGAGGCGGCCCGCCTGATGGGCCTGCCCGACAGCTACCGCCTCCCCAGAACCGCCACCGGCGCCCTGCACGTGGCCGGCGACGGCGTCGCCGTCCCGGTGGTCCGCTGGCTGGCCCGCGACCTGCTGGAACCGCTGCTCCGCGCGCCGGCGGCGATGGCGGCGGGGTGACAGTTCCTCCCCCGCTGGGGGAGGTGGCGCGAAGCGCCGGAGGGGGTCCTACCCGATGGCGCCGCCCGGGATTCCCTCTGGGCCGCTGAGGTGGATGAGGAGAGTTCTGAGCGGACCCCCTCAGTCAGCTTCGCTGACAGCTCCCCCAGCGGGGAGCAACTCCTGTGTCGAGAAACGGCCCGGCCGGCGCCTAGCACAGCGCCGCGCGAAGCCTTAGGTTTCGCCCTATCAGGGCAGCCCAAATCCGAGAGATCCGTTCCATGGACGCCACCCCCGACAAGGTCTACGACGCCGCGCGCTATCGGCGCACGGGGCGGGGCAAGATCTACGACTCCGTGCTCGATCTGATCGGCGACACGCCGCTGGTGCGCCTGCCGCATCTGACCGCCGCCCTGAAGCCCGGAGCCGAGGTGGTCGCCAAGCTGGAGTTCTTCAACCCGATCTCGTCGGTCAAGGACCGCATCGGCGTCTCGATGATCGAATATCTGGAGGCCCAGGGCTTGCTGAAGCCCGGCGGCCAGATCGTCGAGCCGACCTCCGGCAACACCGGCATCGCGCTGGCCTTCGTCGCGGCGGCCAAGGGCTACAAGATCACCCTGGTGATGCCCGAGAGCATGTCCATCGAGCGGCGCAAGATGCTGCTGATCCTGGGCGCCCACCTGGAGCTGACCCCCGCCGAGCGCGGCATGGCCGGCGCCGTGGCCCGCGCCAAGGAAATCGTCGACGCCACGCCGGGCGCGGTGATGCCGCAGCAGTTCGACAATGTCGCCAACCCGCTGA
Organism: Phenylobacterium sp.; assembly: GCF_025351295.1. Classification (GTDB taxonomy): domain Bacteria; phylum Pseudomonadota; class Alphaproteobacteria; order Caulobacterales; family Caulobacteraceae; genus Phenylobacterium. Next base: position 5,022 of record NZ_JANXWD010000156.1, on the reverse strand, counting down.
TCCACCGGGTCTCCACCGCCGAGGAGATCTGGAACGACACCGAGGGCCGCGTCGACGCCGTCATCTCCGGGGTCGGCACGGGCGGCACCATCACCGGCGTCGGCCAGGTGCTGAAGGCGCGCAAGCCCTCGGTGCGGATGGTCGCCGTCGAGCCCGAGAACTCGCCGGTGTTGTCGGGCGGCGCGCCCGGACCGCACAAGATCCAGGGCATCGGGGCCGGCTTCGTGCCCTCGATCCTGGACCGCGGGATCATCGACGACGTGGTCCAGGTGTCCAACGAGGACAGCTTCGCCATGGCCCGGCGCGTGGCGCGCGAAGAGGGCATCCCGGTGGGGATTTCGTCCGGCGCCGCCCTGGTGGCGGCCTTCGAGATCGCCAGCCGTCCCGAGATGGCCGGCAAGCTGGTGGTGGCGATCATCCCCAGCTTCGCCGAGCGCTACATCTCCACCGCCCTGTTCGACGGGCTGTGACCCCATCCGAATCCGCTCATCCCCGTGCAGGCGGGGACCCAGGCGGCGGAACCGATGTCTACAGCCCCGAGAAGCGCTCCGCCGTCATGCGGCGCGTGAAGGGGCGCGACACCGGACCGGAGAGGGTGGTGCGCAAGGCGCTGACGACGCTCGGCGCGCGCTATCGCCTGCATCGCAAGGACCTGCCCGGCAACCCGGACGTGGTCATGCCGGGGCGGCGGCTGGCGCTGTTCGTCCACGGCTGCTTCTGGCACGGCCACGACTGCGCCCGCGGCGCGCGGGTGCCGAAGCAGAACCGCGACTACTGGGTCGGCAAGGTCGGGCGCAACGTCGCGCGGGACGCCAGGAGCCGCGACGCGATGGCGGCCCTGGGCTGGCGGGTGGAGACGATCTGGGCGTGCGAGCTGAAGGACGCGGCGGGGCTGCTGGAAAGACTTCGCGCGCTGCTCGAGCCGGCCCGGCGATAGGGGCCGGACGCGGTCAGCTCCGGCCGAACAGGCGCTGGAACAGGCCCGGCCCCCGGTCTTTCGGCGGCTGACGCGGGCGGCGAAGCTCACGGAACGTCAGGCCCTCCGGCCAGTCGATATCGTGGCGGAATCCGCAGATCGACATCGCCAGGTCGACCGGCGCCTCGCAGACGAAGTCCACATCGGCGTCCTCGCCACCCGCCTTGTCCTGTTGCGCGACCGCCGCCTGGTGGATGGCTTCGAACGCCTGCGGCGGATCGCCGGCCACCTCGAGATGATGGATGCCGGCGTCGGCCCCGGGATCGTGGGTCACGCGCCACCGCTCCGTTCCGGCCGCGTAGCCCCGCGCCTCGTGGAACATCACATGCTCCTCAATGGCGCAGGCGACCGCCGGCCCGTGCTGCGACAGGGAGGTGACGTGGTCCATGAAGGCCTCGTCGAGGTTGCCGGACATGAACAGCAGCCAGCCATCGGGCAGCTCGGCCACCGCCAGCCGGTCCGGCGTGGTGTCGCCAACCTCGACCCCCGGCTCCAGCCCCATATGGGTCATCGCCGTCTCGCGGCTGCACATCACCGCAAACCACGACAACGCAAAGCCCATGCCCGCGCGCCTCGCCTTCAGGGTCCAGGCTGCACCTTAGAACGGCCAAGCTTGGCCATGCAAGAACATAAGAAGAACTAATGTCGCTCATCCCGGCCTTCGCCGGGATGAGCGGTGTTCAGTACGGCCTCTACCCCGCGGTCCCCTCGGGCGTGCCGGCTACCGCCGGCGGCGGGGCGCAGGTTCCGGCCCGGGCCTGGACCACATAGAGCAGCGCCTGGCGGTGGGCGAAGGCGTTGTGTTCGCCCAGCGGCGTCGTCGGCTCGCCGGTGATCAGGCTGGCCGAGGTGTCTTCGGCGCCCGGCTGCTGCAAGGTCTGCTGGTTCCAATACGAGAGCTTGGCCGAGCAGGCGATGGTCACTGCGTTGGCCACCGCGTCGGCGGCGTCGCGGGATGGCGCCAGGCTGTAGGCCCAGCGGCGCAGGCAGTCGTCGACCACGCCGGCGCCTTCCGGAGCGCCGGCCACGGCGACCGGCTTGGCCGCCTTGAAGTCGAAGCAGATCCTGCCATTGGCGCCCTCGGCCTGCGACCGACCGCTACAGGCGCCAAGCGCCAGAGCGGTCAGGCAGAGGCCGGCGAGCGCGGCGCGCCCGGTCGACGGGGTCATCGACGATATTCGACCGGCTCCGAGGCCACGCGGTTGCCGTACTGGTCGTAGTAGACCTTGCGGACGGGGCGCGACGGATGGCGGTCGTTCGAATAGCGGGTGCGGCCGGAGTGGTAGGCCGTCCGGCTGCAGCCGCCCTTGCCGATCTCGTGACCGACCACGGCGCCGCCCAGGCCGCCGACGATCGCGCCGCCGCCGCCATGGGAGACGGCGTTGCCCAGCAGGGCCCCGCCGACGCCGCCGATGATCGTCCCGGTGGTCTTGCGGCTATGGCAGGATGCCGCGCTGGCCGCGGTCGGGCCGGCGATCAGCGGCAGGGCTAGCACGGCCGCGAGGGCGGTGTAGGCGAGGGTTTTGCGCATAGCGGTCTGTCAGTCTCCAAACGTGTCCCACCGCTCAAACGCGCGAGCGTGTGTCGGGATGCAGACGCTGCGCGAATAGCTTGGCTACAGAGCCTGGGCTGACGCCGGCACGACCTCTTCGACCATCACCTCGGTCTTCACCGAATTGGCGATGAAGCACCCTTCGTGGGCCTGGTGGTGGAGGTGGTCGCGCTCGGCGTCGGTGGGACGGGCGCCTTCGTAGCCGATCTCCGGATGCAGGGTCACGCGGGTCACCGCCATGGCGCCCTCGGCGTTGTTCTCCATCACCCCCACCGCCTCGTCGCGGTAGGCGGTGACGACGAAGCCGGCCAGGCGGGCGACGTGCAGGAAGGTCAGCATGTGGCAGGTAGAGAGCGAGGCGACCAGCATCTGCTCCGGGTCGACCGCGCCGGGCGCGGCCCACCGGGCGCCGATCACCTGGGCCGACGCGGTGCCGGGGACGATGTGGTCCTGGAACCGGATGGTGTGCGCGCGGCTGTAGCGGCCTTTGGGGAAGTCGCCGCCGGCCTCAAGGACCCAGTCGATCGTCGCGCGGTACGTGGCCATCGCAAGGGTCCCTCTAGAAAGCCTCCGCCGGAAGCTTCATCAGCAGATCGGCGCCGGTCTTGAGCTTTGCAAGCCGGCCGCCGGTCTCCGGCAGCACGCGCTCGATATAGTAGCGGCCGATGGTCAGCTTGGTGTCGTAGAACGGGTCGCTGTCGCCGCCCGAGATCCGGGCCAGGGACGCCTTGGCCTGCAGCGACCACATGTAGGCCAGCGCCGTCAGGCCGAACAGGTGCAGGTAGTCGGTGGAGGCGGCCCCGGCGTTGTCGGGGTTGGCCAGGCCGTTCTGCATCAGCCACAGGGTGGCCTCCTGCAGTTCCGCCTTGGCCTTGGCGAGGCCGGCGGTGAACGGTTTCATCGCCGCGTCCTGCTCGGCCTCCACGAAGGCGTCCAGCTCGGCGAAGAAGCTCATCACCCCGCGGCCGCCGTCCGCCGCCAGCTTGCGGCCCACCAGGTCCAGGGCCTGGACCCCGTTGGTCCCCTCGTAGATCAGGGCGATGCGGACGTCGCGCAGGTACTGGCTGGCCGGGAAGTGCTCGGTGAAGCCGGAGCCGCCGTGCACTTGCATGGCGTCGGAACAGACCTGGAAGCCGCGGTCGGTCAGGAACGCCTTCACCACCGGGGTCATCAGGCCCATGTAGTCGCGGCCCTTCTGGCGCGTCGCCTCGTCCGGGCTGGCGTGGCTGAGGTCGCCGTGCAGCGCGGTCCAGGCCATGAAGGCGCGGCCGCCCTCGACGATGGCCCGGGCGTCCATCAGCATCCGGCGCACGTCGGGGTGGACGATGATCGGATCGGCGGGGCCGTCGGCGTTCTTCGGCCCGGTCAGCGAGCGGCCCTGCAGCCGGTCCTTGGCGAAGGCGGCTGCGGCCTGGTAAGCGGCCTCGGCCTGGGCGATACCCTGCAGGCCGACCCCCAGCCGGGCCTCGTTCATCATCACAAACATGATCGAGAGGCCGCGGTTCGCCTCGCCGATCAGCCAGCCGGTGGCCTCCTCGTGGCTGATCACACAGGTGGCGTTGCCGTGGATGCCCATCTTCTCTTCCAGGCCCAGGCACTTCACCGAATTGCGTGCGCCGGGGTTGCCGTCCGCGTCGGGCAGGAACTTCGGCACGATGAACAGGCTGATGCCGCGGGTGCCCTGCGGCGCGCCCTCGATGCGGGCCAGCACCAGGTGGACGATGTTCTCGGTCAGGTCCTGCTCGCCGCCGGAGATCCAGATCTTCTGGCCCGAGATCCTGTAGGTCCCGTCGCCCTGCGGGACCGCCTTGGTGCGCAGCAGCCCCAGGTCCGTGCCGCAGTGCGGCTCGGTCAGGTTCATGGTCCCGGCCCACTGGAACGAGGCCAGCTTGGGCAGGTAGAGCGCCTTCTGTTCGTCCGACCCGCCTTCCAGGATGGCCGAGTAGCATCCGTGGGTCAGGCCCGGGTACATCGAGAACGCCATGTTCGCCGAGGACGACATCTCGGAGAACGCCATGTTGACCACATGCGGCAGCCCCTGGCCGCCGAACGCCGGATCGGAGCCCAGGCCCGGCCAGCCGCCCTCGACCAGCCTGGCGTAGGCGGCCTTGAAGCCGGTGGGGGTGGTGACGCTGAAGTCGGGGCTCCAGCGGCAGCCCTCCTTGTCGCCGACCGCGTTCAGCGGCGCCAGCACTTCGGCTGTGAACTTGCCGGCCTCTTCCAGGATGGCTTCGACGGTATCCATGGCGGCGTCCGCGAAGGCCGGCAGATTGGCGTAGCGCTCCAGCTGCAGCACGTCGCGCAACAGGAACACATAGTCCCGCACAGGGGCCTGGTAGGTCATGAGTGCTCCGAACTCCTTCTCAGATCATCATCCCGCGACTTGTTCGCGGGACCCATGATCTCAGAGCTTGCGGATTAAGCGCAGCTTCGCCGCCAGGGCCAAGCCCCGGACGCCGCGCACAATGGGTCCCGCGAACAAGTCGCGGGATGA
>NZ_JANXWD010000047.1 GCF_025351295.1 Phenylobacterium sp. | reverse complement strand
GAAGCGGTGAAGAAGAGCTACGAGCTGTTCGCCCGCTACGTCATCCCCCACTTCCGCGACAGCAACCGCAACCGCGACGCCTCGATCCGCTGGGCTCACGACAACAGCGAAAAGACCTGGGGGGCCACGGTGGGCGCCATGCAGAGCGCCATCGCCAGCGGCGGAGAGCACAAGGTCTCAACGTGACCAGGGTCGCGCTCGGCGGGACATTCGGCGGGCCGCCGCGTTCCAGGGGAGATATCGATGCCCAGACTTAGGCAGGTTCCGCGCGCCGAGGTCACCGATCCGCTGGTCGCCTCGGTCTATCAGGCGCTGTTCGGCGACCGCGATCCCGTCGCCGAGCCAGGCACGGCGACCGGCACGCCCGGCCACTGGTGGACCGTGCTGGCGCTCGCGCCGCACGTGCTGGAGCACTTCGTGCAGTGCTCGCGCATGTACATGGGTCCGAAACTCAGCCTGGACCCCATGCTGCGGGAACTGGGCCAGATGCGGGCCGGATGGCTCAACGGCTGCCAGTTCGTCTATTCCCAGCATTGCAAGATGGCCCGCGGCGTGGGCCTCGCCGATGAGCAGATCGACGCCATCAAGGCCTGGCAGGTCGCCGACTGCTTCGATGAGCGCCAGCGCACCGTGCTGGCCTACGTGGACTGCCTCGTGAGCCAGCGGGGCAGGGTTCCGGACGCCGTCTTCGCGAAGCTGAAGTCGTTCCTGAGTGACCCGGAGATCGTCGAGCTCACCTATGTGACCTGTTGCTACGACGGCTATTCGGTGCTGACCCGGGCCCTGCGCCTCGAGTACGACGACCGCGATGATCCCGTCGTCGAGGTTGCGGCGCCGGACGCCTACGACGGGGCAGATTTCATGGGCGGCCGACGCTGAGCGCCGCGATCCGCCCGAACGATCAAGGAGAGACAGCATGGCCGTGTTCGCGATCTTCATCCGCGATCGGATGAAGGACCCCGAAGAGTTCAAGACCTATTCGGCCAAGGCCGGCGCCGCGCGTGGGGACCATCCGCTCAAGGCCCACGTCTACTACGGCGCATTGGAGGTTCTGGAGGGGCCGGAGACCGACGGCGTCGTCGTGGTGGAGTTTCCCGACATGGCCGCGGCCCATGCCTGGTACGACAGCCCCGCGTACCAGGAGGCCAAGGTCCATCGCCTCAAGGCGGCCGACTACCGGGTCATTCTCGTCGAGGGGTTTTCGCCCCCCGGATCCTGATCCCCGGGGCTCGCCTGCGACACCGCCAGTTATCTGACGGCCGCGATCGTCAGCGTCGATGGCGGCGAGGCCCACGCAGGCTGAGCGGCCGCGACGCCGGTTGGGTCCTCGGCGAGATCGCGGTCCGCCGGCCGCTTCATCGTCGCTTCGTACGTGCCGATCGCCTCGCGCATGATCCGGATGATCTCATTGCGGTTGCGCGCGATGCGGCTGTTCATGCCGCCAACGCCCAGCGTCAGTTGCGTGCCGTGCGGGGTCAGCGGCAGCGGCAGGGCGATCGCCGCGGCCTCCGGGTAGGGGAACGCCGCCAGGAGGCAGTAGCCCTCCCGCCGGATCCATTTCAGCTGCTCCCAAAGAACCGCCATGTCGACGCGGTCGCCGCTGTCGCGGTCGTGGGCGTTGATGTGCCGGCACAGCTTGTCCACCGTCTTGGCCGTCATCCGGCTCATCAGCACCAGGCCGGCGGCGGAATGGGTCAGCACCCGCATCGCGCCCTCGTTCAGGGTGATCTTGTGCGGGTGGGTCGGCTGCATGATCCGGATGTGCTGGATGAAGATGTCGTTCTGGGAGGAGACCACGACGGTCTCGTTGGTCGCCTCGAACACGGTGTCGACGAGCGCCTGCAACTCGCCCGCCCCGAAGATGTGATGGTTCACCCAGTCGCCCAGCGCCGCCACCCGCGGGGTCGGGAAATAGGTCCGGGAGCGGCGGTCGTAGTTCAGGTAGCCCAGCAGGACCAGGCTCTTGAGCAAGGTCGTCGTGCTGGACTGCGGGTAGGCCAGGCGCTCGAAGATATAGGTCAGGCGCAGGGGCGTGCGCCGCTCGTGAAACAGCTCCAGGATCTCCAGCGTCCGCGCGGCGGACTTGATGGGCTCACGACGCATGGGCGCCCCCGAAAGCGCGCGATCCGCGCGGCGAAGTCACCTTGCGCCATCGCCTCGACCTGACCCAATTCGAGGGCCGCCGCGTCGCATTCATCGCATATGTGATGGCGGCGGGCGCTGGGCACGGACGCTCCGGGGCGCCGACCGCGGTTTATTCCCAGTGAAATAAAGCGACAATCGAGGCGGCGCGACGGGCCTCGACCCCTTCCGCCCTGGCAGGACTCCCTCAGCCGCGGCGGATAACGCGGCTCAACCAGATCGATGGGCGCCGTCCAAGGCGGACGCTCAAAGGGGGAGACAGGACATGACTTCGCGAACCAACCCTCGGACCGCATTGGCGCTCGGCGTGTCGGCGCTCGCGTTGCTGGTCGCCTGCCCGGCGCTCGCCGCCGCGACCCCGGCGGACGGAAGCTCGACGGTCGGCGAACTGGTGGTCACGGCGCAGCGGCGCGAAGAGGCGCTGCAGGACGTGCCGATCGCCGTCTCGGCCTTCTCGCAGGACATGCTGGAGAAGCAGAAGATCGACGGCGGTCCCAGCCTGCAGCGGGCGATCCCCAACGTCACCTTCACCAAGGGCTTCTACGCCGGCTACAATTTCCAGATCCGCGGCATCGGCACCAAGCAGACCTCGGTGACCGGCGACACCTCGACCGGCGTCCACTTCAACGGTGCGCCGCTCACCGAGAACCGCCTGTTCGAGGCGGAGTTCTTCGACGTGGAACGCGTCGAGGTGCTGCGCGGGCCGCAGGGCACGCTGTACGGCCGCAACGCCACCGGCGGCGTGGTCAATGTGATCACCGCAAAGCCGACCGGGGACTTCGAGGGCATGATCCGCGGTGAGGTCGGCACCTACGACACCCGCAAGCTGCGCGCGATGGTCAACATCCCGCTGATGGGCGACGTGCTGGGCCTGCGCATCGCCGGCACGACCCTGAACCGGAGTGGCTACACCGACAACCTGGTGACCGGCCACGACGTCGACGGCCGCGACCTCTATTCCACCCGGGTCAGCCTGGGCTTCAAGCCGGCCAGCACGTTCCGCGCCGACCTGGTGTGGCAGCACTTCCAGGAGGACGACGACCGGCTGACCGCCGGCAAGGCGCTGTGCACCCGCGATAACGGCCCCGCCACGGTCGGCGCGACGCCGGTGACCAACGCCATCGTCCGCGGTTTCCTCAGCCAGGGCTGCGCCAACGGCTCGATCTATGCGGCGGGCGCGCGCACCGGCATGCCGAACTCGCTGGCCACCCTCTATGGCCTGCTGGCCTTCTCGCGCGGCCTGGCCAGCGGCGACGTCTACGGCGGAACCCGCAGCGGCGATCTCAGCGCGGTGGAATCGGCCATCGACCCGAGCTACCGGGCGAAGGAAGACGTCGTCACGCTCAGCGCGGCCTGGGACGTGATGGAGCACCTGCAGCTCAACTCGCTCAGCTCCTATTACAAGGGCCGGTACAACGCGACGCAGGACATGAACGGCTTCCTGGCCTCGACGCCGTTCAACAGCACCGCGCTGGCGCCGGGCGGGATCGTCAACGACCCGCAGCTGGGAGCGACCAACCGGCTCTCGCTGTACAATTCCAGCCAGCACCCGGCCAAACAGTACTCGCAGGAGTTCAGGCTGGCCTCGAGCTACAGCGGTCCGCTGAACTTCAACCTCGGCGCGCTGTACCTGCACTACAAGGTGACCCAGGACTACTACATCACCTCGCCGGCCTTCACCTATGCGGCCTTCGCGGCGGCCGGTGGCGCGCCTTGCCCGCTGAACAGCACGACCTGCGCCTACATCGATCCCAGTCGCGAGCCGACCCCGGCCGGCCACGGCGACTACCTGAGCGACCAGCCCTACAAGCTGGTCTCCAAGGCGATCTTCGGGGAGGTCTACTATGAGATCGCCGACAACCTGAAGCTCACCGGCGGCCTGCGCTACACCGACGACACCAAGACGCTCTACGCCTTCCCGATCCGGCTGCTGACGCCGGGTTCAGGCCTCAAGCCGGGCGTTCCGCCGCAATACCGCGCGGAGTTCAAGGAAGTGACCGGCCGCGCCGGCGTCGACTGGCAGCCCGACCTGGCCCTGACCGACAAGACCCTGGTCTACGCGTTCTATTCGCGCGGCTACAAGGGCGGCGGCCCGAACAACATCGGCCAGACGCTGGGTCCGCGTCCGTTCTACGATCCGGAGTTCGTGAACTCGTACGAAGTCGGCACGAAGAACACGCTGATGGGCGGCACGCTGCTGCTGAACGCCTCGGCCTTCTACTACGACTACCAGGGCTACCAGATTTCGAAGTTCGTGAACCGGATCTCCACCACGGAGAACATCGACGCGACCATCCGCGGCCTCGAACTCGAAAGCATCTGGGAGCCGGTGAGGGACCTGCGCTTCAACGGCACGCTGGGCCTGCTGCACACCCGCATCAAGAACGGGCTGTCGATCGACCCGCTGAGCCGCACCAACGGCGACCCGTCGCTGACCTATGTGAAGACCTCCGGCGCCGGCGGTTGCACCGTTCCGACGGCGGCCCTGGCCAACCTGCTGGCGATCATCCAGCAGCAGCCGGGCGCGCCGACCGTGGCGGGCGTCTCGGGGGTTCCGACCGCGATCCTGGGAGCCTGCTCGGGGTCGTTCGCCGCGCTCGGCGTGACGCCCAGCGAAGGCGTCGCGGCCAACCTGAAGGGCAACAAGCTGCCTGGCTCGCCGAACTGGACGGTGTCGCTCGGCGCCCAGTACACCTGGGAGCTTCCTTCCGGCTGGAGCGCGGTGGCGCGGGGCGACTACTTCCGGCAGGGCGCGTCCTTCTCGCGAGTGTTTAACAAGACCGCCGACCGCCTGCGCGGCTGGGACAACACCAACGTCTCCCTGCAACTGAGCAACGACGCCATGGGCCTGCAGATCGAGGCCTATGTGAAGAACCTATTCAACAAGCGCCCGATCACCGACACCTTCTTCGTCGACGAGGCGCTGGGCCAGTACCAGGACGCCTTCCTCCTCGACCCGCGGATCGTGGGGCTTTCGGTCCAGAAGAAGTTCTAGGTCGGGTTGCGATCCACGATCGTCATCCCGCGGCTGGTCCGCGGGACCATGCCGGCCGTGGCGCAGGCGTGGGGGAACGTCCCGTGGGGGAAGGTCCCGCGGCGGCGCGCGCCGGGGGAGGGTTGGTGTTGAGGCGAGCATGGGTCCCGCGGCCCAGCCGCGGGATGACGGTTGGGGGGTTATGACATCCAGCCGAAGCTGCCGCGGGGATCACGGATGCCGCGTTCCCAGGGCATGAGGTTGGGCTCAGGCGGGGGATCGGGTGGCGGCGGGTCTGGCGGGGGCGGCTCGGGCGGGGCCG
>NZ_JANXWD010000129.1 GCF_025351295.1 Phenylobacterium sp. | reverse complement strand
CTCGGCCACCGGGCCGTCGAAATGGCTGGTCCAGCCTTCTCAGATTGAGAAGCTCGCCTACGACCTGGGGGGCGTTGCGCACGTGGTCGTGGAGCCGGATCGGGCGTTCTCGTTCCGCCTGCGAGACGATACGGCGGGGGCGAATGTCTATGGCGGGACGGTCGCGATCGCGCTTCCCGGTCGGGGCGTTGTCCGACGCGTGTACCTAGGTTTGCGCTTGGCCGACCCGCAGGAACTCCTGGCTCTCGTCCGCGACGCAGTGCTCGAAATCCGCGGACAAATGCCCGCCGAAGGGTGGGATTGGACCGAACTCCAGGAACAAGTGCTGCGGCTGCAGCGGCAGCGTGACCGCAACCGCCTGAGCACGAAGGAAACCGAGGATCTCTACGACCAGGAAATAGCTAACCTGAAGGACCGTATCGCCCAGCTTGAAGGGCAGTTGGCGTCCAATGCCGACGCCAAAGTGCAGGTGCCCGAGGTCGAATATGGAATTCTGCCGGCCTCGCTCCTCAATCGTGTGGGTCCGGAAATCTACACCGGTGAATTCACTGACAGGCTGCGTAGGGCCGCTGAAATTTGCTCGGCGAGCGACGATGCACTGGACCCTCGCTCAAAGGCCGTGCTCGCGGCGATATCGGCAGCGCTCCCGCTCTCGCCGGCTCTCTCCGAACTTCTGGAGGACCTTAAGCGGTCAACGAAGGACCCGAAAAGGATCGCAACCCAGCTGAAGGCGCTGCTCGTTCGCCACGGTTACCGCGAGAAATCGGACAACAAGCACATCAGGCTCGAGGCGAAGTCCGGATATGGAGGCCTCGACGCGATCACTTTGCCCAAGACCCCGAGCGACAGTCGCGGCCTGACGAACCTGAGGAAACAAATCGAGCGCACCTTAGGCATCACCAATCTGACCGACTGACCGTCGATGCTCAACGTGCAATTTGGGGCGCATTGCGTCTCCCGCAGAGTCTAGCGTCCGTAGGATCCAGATGGGGCGCGACTTAGCACAACCCAGGTCAGGCGCGGATGACGAGCGTCACGACGGCTGCTCGTGCCCCGAACCCGCGGCGGCTGACATCGCGCCATTTTTTAGCCTCCCGAGATTTCGTCGAGAACGGCGGGGTCTTCCAACTGGTGGACGAGCTTACTGGGATCAATCTGCGCGCGCTGTTCAGGCTCCATGCGAGCGAACGCTGCCTTGAAGACCCAGCTCGGAATGAGCTGCGTGCCGTTGATTTCGACGCAGATGCCAAGCTCCTTCAGGGCGCTGCCGATATAGGTGGTGAACACGATCGTCGGTGGCCCACGAGGCGGTGCCTCGTCGCCCCGTTCACTTGGGGCTGACGCCTTTCGCCGCGCCATGTCGCGCTGATGGATGATCTTGAGCATGTCGCGGCGAGCGGTCTTATCGCCGTTCAAGGCATCATTCAGCATCTGCGTCACCAGCGCCTCGGTGACCGGTACCTTGCGGCGTTTGCCATTGGTGGTGAGGGTGACCTTTTGATCGAGCCCCTTGTCGATTGACGAGACCGAGGCTGACCCCTTAGGGCGGCCATTGGAATTGCGCCGTTCGCCTGGCTTGATCTGACCGCTGACAGGCGGCTTCCCGTAGCCCACCTCGTAGTCACCGGGCGGCGTCTCGCGGGTCATGTCGCCGCCCAGCCGGCGGTCCAGCCTGTCCCGCCCCTGACCGGCTCGACCTCCAGAACCGCCTCCGTGCCCGTCATGGCGACCCAACGCTCGACAGCGAGGTCGACGTAGGCGGGATCGATGTCCAAGCCGCGGAAGCGCCGTCCTTCGCGCTCGGCGGCGATGAGGCTGGTGCCGGAGCCCAGGAAGGCGTCCAGCACGACGTCGCCGCGGTGGGTCACGTCCTTGATCGCATCGGAGACCATTGCCACCGGCTTCACGGTCGGATGCAGATCGAGGTCTTCCCGGCGGCTACCGCGCAGCGTGTTGACCGATGCATAGTCCCAGACGTTGGTCCGGTTACGACCGTGGCGGCCCAACTCTACGGCGTTAAAGTGCTGAGCCTGACCGACGCGGTAGACGAACACCAACTCATGTTTGGAGCGGTAGAGCGACCCCATCCCGGCGTTGGACTTGTTCCAGACGCACAGGTTGAGAAAGGCGCCGTAGGCGATGTCGCCCGCGGCCCGCACCTCGTCCATGTGCCGCCAGTCCATGCAAACGAAGTGGACCGCCCCGTCGCGTGAAACCGCAGCGCACGCCCCCAGCGTCTCGGCGAGGAACTCCGTGAAGGCCGATGACGTCATCTCACCCGACGCCATGGCGAACTCCCGATGATGGGAGCGCACGTTGGCATGTCCGTCGATCCGGACGTTGTACGGCGGGTCCAAGAAGGCAGCGTCAGCGACGACACCGGGTCCCATCACCTGCCGCAGAAATCCGGAATCCCGGCAATCGCCGCACCCGATGCGATGCTCGCCGAGAATCCAGATGTCTCCGAGCTTGGTCTTCGGCTCAGCGGGTACGGCTGGAACAATGTCCTCGTCAGGATCGGCGCCCATGGCGCCCGAGAGCAGGACGTCGATCTCACCGGAGGCAAAGCCCGTCACCGTGATGTCGAAGGACACTTCCAGTTCGGTTATCGCGGCGAGTTCGACCCGGAGCAGATCGGGATCCCAGCCTGCGTTGGATGCAATCTTGTTATCCGCTAGACGCAAAGCGCGCTTCTGAACCTCCGAGAGGCCGGTGAGCATGATGTAGGGCACGGTGTCCAAACCCAGCTGTTTGGCCGCCAGGAGCCGGCCGTGCCCCGCGATGACGCAGAGGTATTCGTCGGCGAGAACAGGGTTGGTGAATCCGAACGTGCTCATGCTCGCGGCGATCTGTGCGACCTGCTTTTTCGTGTGCGTGCGGGCGTTGCCCGGGTCGGGCTTGAGGTCGACCGGCGGGCAGTAGGTGATAACCAGGCGCAACGATGGCGCCACCAGATTGGCAGTCATGCCAAGGCTCCTTCCGATAGGGTTGAGATGTGCTCGCGCCGCCCCCTAGGGGCTACTCGACGAAAGGCCTGCCCGCCGCCGGCTCAAGGTGTGCGTTTGGCCGCCCCCTGGGGGTGGTGGACGAAGCGCCTAGCGCACCGCCGGCCGATCGTTGTTTGAGCCATCCCCCCGGGACTACTCGGTAGCGGGCCCTGCCCAGACTACCGGCTCAAACCAGTCAGCATCCTCCTGGAGGATACCTGGCTCCCGGATCCGACCCGAAAACCACTGTAGGAAAAAGGTCTTTCTGTTCGCCGATTCCGTCAAGACCCGCTGGACTGTCGCGGTGAAGGGAGCGTCAGTGGGTCGTCCTCGCCCGGCCAGTCCGGGCTCGCGCTGGTAGCGGCGGCGCTTCCGCTAGCCGCTGAGCGACGAGGACAACGACATGACGAAATCCGCATCCCAAACCCCCACGCCCAAGCGGCAACGCGCGGCGACCAAGGCGACCAAGGCGATCCAGGCCATTGCAGCGCCGACCCTGGCCGCCACGACCCCGAAGGGCAAGCTGGGCGACATCGTGCAAATGATGCGGCGGGAGGAAGGGGCCCGGCTCGATGAGATGATGACCCTGACCGGTTGGCAGGCGCACTCGGTGCGCGGCGCCATCGCAGGCGCGGTGAAGAAGAAGCTCGGGCTGGCTGTCAGCTCCGAAAAATCCGACGCTGGGCGAGTTTATCGCATCACGTCGCCGCAGTCGGCGGCCTGACTATGGGTCCGCAGACTGAGGCGGCGCAGGTCGCGACGGCGCAAGCTCGCTGCCTAGAAGAAATGGACCTGGAAGCTCTGAGGGCCGAATGGCGGCGGCGGATCGGGCCGCCGCCGCCCGTGCGGTCGGTTGATCTGATGCGCCGTATCCTTGCCTGGCGCATCCAGGCTGAGGTGTTCGGGGGCCTGGATGTCGAAACCCGGCGGGCGCTGCGATCGACCCGGATCGCAATCAAGGCTGCCCTGCAGCCCGGGACCCGGATCACCCGCGAATGGCAGGGCAGGGCTCATGTAGTCGAGGTACAGGCCGATGGCTTTTGGTATGAAGACCAGCGCCATAACAGCCTCTCGGCCATCGCGCGGCAGATCACGGGGGCGCGCTGGAACGGGCCGCGGTTCTTTGGCCTCCGATTGGAAGACGCCGCGTGAGCCGCGCGGTGAGCCCGCCGGTGGCGCGACGTTTGCGATGCGCCATCTACACCCGCAAGAGCTCTGAAGAGGGTCTGGATCAGACCTTCAACAGCCTGGATGCCCAGCGCGAGGCTTGCGAGGCCTATGTGCTGTCGCAGGCTGGTGAGGGCTGGTCGGCCAGCAAGCGCGCCTACGATGACGGCGGCTTCTCGGGAGGGTCTATGGACCGTCCCGGCCTCAAGGCCTTGCTGGAAGACATCGACCGAAAGCTGGTGGATGTGGTGGTGGTCTACAAGGTCGATCGTCTGACCCGATCCTTGGCGGACTTCGCCAAGATCGTGGAGGTGTTCGACGCGCGCGGCGTTTCTTTTGTATCCGTGACCCAGGCGTTCAACACCACCAGTTCCATGGGGCGTCTGACGCTGAACGTGCTGCTGTCGTTCGCTCAGTTCGAGCGCGAGGTCACCGGCGAGCGCATCCGCGAC
>NZ_JANXWD010000112.1 GCF_025351295.1 Phenylobacterium sp. | reverse complement strand
CGTCCGCGGGACCCATCGTACCGCCCGCGCGACGTTGGCATGGGTCCCGCGGACCAGCCGCGGGATGACGACGCGGTGGGATGTGTCCCTGCTCTTCCCGCGAGAAAAACCTCAGCGCGTGTCGTGATGGCCGTCGTTCGTTCGTCATCTGGATATCGACAACCCCGGAGCGAGACGATGCGGATGACCATCCCCAATCCCCCTGTCACGCTGGACGCCGTCATGCCGTCGCCCGGAGCCGCCCGATGAGCCCCACCATCACCGCCTTCAAGGCGTCGCCCGATCGCGGCCGGGGACTGGCGCGGGACATGCGCGTCCGCTGGGCGCTTGAGGAAGTCGGCCAGGCCTACGACGTGCGTCTGCTGACGTTCGCTGAAATGAAAGAACCCGCGCATCTGGGGCTGCAGCCGTTCGGGCAAATCCCGACCTATGAGGACGGCGATCTGGTGCTGTTCGAGTCGGGCGCCATCGTGTTGCATATCGCCGAGCGCCATGCGGGCCTGTTGCCCGGCGATGCGAACGCGGGGGCGCGCGCGATCGCATGGATGTTCGCCGCCCTCGGCACGATCGAGCCGCCGATCGTCGAGCGCTCCATGGCCACGCTCGTGGAGCGCGACAAGCCCTGGTACGCGCAGCGCCTGCCGATGCTGGAGGATCGCGTTCGCGCCCGACTGGGCGAACTCTCCCGTCGGCTTGGCGAGGCCGACTGGCTCGATGGGGCGTTCAGCGCCGGCGACCTCTTGATGGTGTCGGTGCTGCTCAGGCTGGGCGGATCGGGCCTGCTGGACGACTATCCGAACCTCTGCGCCTACATCGCCCGCGCCGAAGCGCGACCCGCCTACCGCCGGGCGTTCGCCGCGCAACTGGCGGTCTTCACCGCCGCATCCAGCGGCGGATAAGGGTGCGATCGAGGGTCGGAAAGGGCATGGGCGGCCGAGGTCGATGACCGCACCGGGCGTCGTTCGCGCGGGCAACATCGCCGAGGCTTGCGTCGCTCAGGTCTGTGCTAAGCTTCCAGCCTTGCCCACGCCTCATCCCGAAGAACACCTTGCGACGCCTCGTGAAATTTCTCCACACGCTCGGGGCGGCCGGGATGATGGGCGCGACCGCCGCCCTGGCGGTGGTCATGATCCTCGCGC
The DNA here is from genome assembly GCF_025351295.1 of Phenylobacterium sp. Taxonomy (GTDB): domain Bacteria; phylum Pseudomonadota; class Alphaproteobacteria; order Caulobacterales; family Caulobacteraceae; genus Phenylobacterium. Next base: position 14,044 of record NZ_JANXWD010000112.1, on the reverse strand, counting down.
CGGCGTCGAACAGCGCGGCTGGCTATGTCCCGCTGGTCGTGGCCCTGGCGAAGATCGCCGCCTGGATCCTTGGCCCTTCGATGGTGCTGACGGTGATCAGCGGTCTCCTGGCGATGGCGGTGAGCTCCGCGTTTCAGGAGGCCGGCTGGGTCTGGGCAAAGGCCGCGACGGGCGTGCTCATTCTCGAAGGCAGCCTGCATATCCTCGGTCCGATCCAGGATGAGGCCAGGCGCGGGGCGGGCGCCTTGGCCGCCAACGCGGACCCGGCGAGCGTGGCGAGCCTGTTCACATCGGAGGCCAACAGCCTGCTGCTGCTCCTGGCGGTGTCGGTCGTCAACATCGCGCTCGGCGTCTGGCGGCCCCGCCTCCCGAAGATCCCGGTCTGAGGCGGCAGGTCATCCCGCGATGAGTTGGGCGGCGTCAGGGGCCCTGGCGGAGACCGCCCTGGCGCACCTGAAACCGGTTGCATTTACGAACTGGTCTAGAGCATGATCGGGGGCGCACGCGCCGAAGGAACCGCGAACATGATCACCGTCTGGGGCGAGGGCAGGGGGTTCCGGGTCGTATGGCTGCTGGAGGAGATGGGCCTCCCCTACCGGCTGCGAGACGTCGATCTGCTGGTCGGCGTCGAGCACGACGCGGAGTTCCTGGCCATCAATCCCGGCGGCTTCATCCCGGCGCTCCAGGACGGCGACGTCATCATGGTCGAGTCGATCGCGATCATGGAATACCTGATGGCCCGCCATGGCCCAACCCCGCTCGCGCCGGCCCCGCACGACCCCGCCTTTCCCGCCTACCAGCAGTTCCTCCACCTCGGCGAAGCCGGCCTCGCCGCCTCCGTTTACTTCGTCCACGGCGCCCGCAATATCGCGCCTGAGGCCGAGCGCAACAACTGGAGCGCCCGCCAGGCGCTGGACGTGTTCGAGACCCGGCTGCGGCTGGTGACGCGGCAGCTGGCGCGCTCGCCCTATCTCGCCGGCGAGCGGTTCACCGCCGCCGACATCTCGGTCACCTACGCCCTGGAGATGGCCCGCAGAAACGTGGGCTTCGCCTTCGGCCCGGCCGAGCAGGCCTATGTCGCCCGCACCACCGGACGCGACGCCTACCAGCGGGCCATGGACACCTGCCAGGCCACCAAGGCCTGGGACGCGGCGGTCTCCGCCAGATAGGCGCCCTTGGCGCTCGACCCCGCCTCCGTCATCCCGCGGCTTGTCCGCGGGATGACGGAGCGGTGGGGGAGATCGCGACGGTCCCGCTTGACAGGCCGCGTCGATGTTCTATATTTGTTCCAATGTCCGAAGTGGGACCTATATACAACAATGACCCAATCGGGCATCCTCACTCGGGACAGGCCGGCGCTCAGCGCGGTGATCAATGATCGCCGCTCTCGCCCTAATCGGCGAACTCGTGGTCGGGATTCCCGGTGCGCTCGAACTGCGTGTTCAGGGGGTTCCATTTGCGTCGGAACACCGAGAGGTAGGTCGATCCGACCTCTTCTCCGCGCCCATCGGCATAGCTGAACGCGCCGTAGAAATAGAAATTTCCCCCGCTCTCTCCCGGTTTGGCGAGACGGTCCGTAAGTCTTCTGGCGATGTCAGCTTCGGGAGGGATTTCCTTCTTGTAGGACCGCAACTCGCCTCGCTCGTAAGTCATGCCCTTCACGCGAGTAACTTCTCCGACGCCGGGGTCTTTGAAATGGCGATGGTCGGTCACATTGCCCAGCGCAAACCATCCGGCGATTACCGTCGCGGGGCTCCCGCCGACGTTCAGAATCTCAAAGGTGAGATCGCCGTCGGGCAGGAAGAAAACGTCCTTGATCAGGAGCCGGGGGCGGTGCTCCACGTAGAACACCTCTCTAGCGAGGCCGTGCTGGAGCTTGGCCAGGTCGGCTTGGGCGGCATTGAGGGCGAACAGCTTCTCGTTCGACCCAGCAGCGTCCTGCACCGCCCTTCGCGTCTCCCACCACAGGGCGAAGGTGCCGAAGGCCAGAAGTATCGTCGCGACGAAGAGCCCGCCCGTGAAGAGCGAGAGATTGCCGGTAAGTTCGACAAGTTTTCGATCAACGTTCGCCTTGGTGCGTTCGCGCTCCTCATTCTTTGCGCGTGTGGCCTCGGTGTCGGGCTTAGTGAAAGTCTCCACCACAAGCGGAGTCGCCTCAGTGCCACGCTCGCTGGCTGCGGTCTGTTTCTGGTTATCGGCGGCCTGTTCGTGGCTTGGCTGTGATGGACTCGCAAAAGCGCCAGCGGCGATGGCCGCAACCGCGACAGCCAAGAGCCCCCACTTTCTCACGCCCTAACTGTCCTTCGGCTTCGCGCCGGGTTTTGGCCTGGCGGCCTTCCGCTTGCGCCCTGGCGGCGGCTCAACCTCGTGCGGCTTCGTTTCGATGCTCCTCGAAAGAAGCTCGCCCCACTTCATGGGGATGTGTAGCGGGGGCTCGGTCTTTCGGCTCATGCGATCAGAACCTTGTAGGGCAGCGGGCCTTCAATCTGGCCCAGCAACGAGTTGCAGCGGTCCCCAGACGCCATGTCCCGGCGGTTGTAGCGGAAGGTCATCTCGGCAACGTACGCGTCGAGATGCTTCGGCGAAACCCAGTGATGAATGCCGATGATTTGGCGCTTGAGGAGCGCCCAGACGCCCTCAATCGAGTTGGTGTGGACGGCGCCGCGCACGTACTCATGGGCGCTGTGGCGCACGGTGTCGTGGATGAACGCGCGCCGCAGCCCGCGATAGGCCAGGTGCTCGTCGGTGTAGATTGTGGCGCCCTTGGCGACGTGATGCAGAACGATGGGCTCCATTGTGTCGGTCTGGGTGTCTTCGATCACGCCAGCGCGAAGCTCTCCGTCGCGCTCGATCATCCCCATGACGATAGCCTTGCCGCCGACGCCGCCCTTGGTGTGGAGACGCTTGTTGGCGTGCTTGTTCTTCTCTTTGCCGCCGATGAACGTCTCATCGATCTCCACGACGCCTTCCAGAGGCGCGGTGAAGGACGGCGTGCGCGCCGCGTGGCGCAGGCGATGCAGGACGAACCAAGCCGTCTTTTGGGTGATTTTCAGATCCTTCGCGAGGACCGTCGAGGCGATGCCCTTGGTGTGGCTGGTCACCATCCAAATCGCGATGAACCATTTGCGGAGCGGAAGCTTCGTGTCCTGAAAAATGGTCCCGACGCGAATGCTGAACCGCTGGCGGCAGACGTAGCACTTGTGGGTGTTCGTGCCGGCGAGCGTGCCGATGCGCGCTTCGTCCGCATTGCCGCACAGAGGGCAGAACTTCCCGTTCCGCCAGCGGATCGCCGTCAGGTGGTCGATGCAATGCTGCTCAGTCGGGAAGTGGTCGCAAAGCTCAATCAGGGAGTCGAAATGACGAAGCATCGCGCGGCGTCCTTGGGTGTGAGAGAACAATGCTCTCAGTCCGAGGATGGGTCAAGCACGTATATAGGTACCTCCGAAGTCACCACCTCTCGCGACGCGACCCCTCTCCAGATGATCGAGGCGATGACGCTGTGTGCCTATGAGCTGGGGGTGGCGGCGTCCGAGATCGCCAAGCGGGTGGGGGATGATCTCGACCGGTTTCTGGCGGCCAGCGCGGAGTTCCGGCACTGCTTCTTCGGGGTGCGCATGGGCATTCGGCTGACCCAGGCGGCGCGGATGTCGGCGGGCGCGGCCCCGGTTGCGGCGCCGGCGGAACGTCCTGAACGCGAGCGGTCCGACGCGGCCGACCCGCCTGAGCGCGGCGATGCGCCCGAACGCTTCGAGGCCGAGCGCGACCGCGAGGGCGACTACGAGCCCGTCAGCCTGCCGCAGTTCCTGAAGACCCTGGGCCTCGCGGCCGTCCGCGCGGAGCAACACCGCGACGAACTTCCGGCCCACATCCGCGACACCACCCTGCCGACCTTGCAGGCCCTCCTGCGCCAGGCCAGGCCGCCGCCCGAGGCGACGCGCCCCAGCGCCGGCGCGGCGGCGGCCATCCTCGCCCGGCCGCCGACGGTCCCCGCCGCCCGGTCCCGGCTCCTGACCTCCACCGGCGCGATCGGTCTCCCGGCGCTCCGACCGATCGCGACCCGGCGCCGCGACTCCGGCTGACGCAGGCGCGAACCCCGAGCGTCCCAGCCCACGGCCCTTGGCCGGGGGTCGCTCGGCGTGCCTGTCCGGCGCAGTTCCTCCCCCGTCTCGCAGAGGACGGGGGAGGTGGCGCGAAGCGCCGGAGGGGGCGCGAGGCCTCAGGCTCCGCGCCGGTCGCCTTGCGCGCCCTCCGTCTCGCGCCTACAGCGCGAGCCACCTCCCCCGAAGTGTTCCCTTCGGGGGAGGAGCGAATTAGAGAGACTCCATGTCCGAACCCGTCGCCATCGCCGCCATGAGCTTCGAGACCGCGCTGGCGGAGCTGGAGCAGATCGTGGCGCGGCTGGAGTCGGGCCAGGCGCCGCTGGAAGACTCGATCCGCATGTACGAGCGCGGCGCTGCGCTGAAGGCCCACTGCGAGGAACGCCTCGCGGCCGCGCGCCTGCGCGTCGAGAAGATCGTCATGGGCGCGGCTGGCGCGCCCGGCGTCGAGCCGGCCGAGTTCAGCTGATGGAGCTGGGCCGCCGCGTCGCCGAGGCCGCCGACCTGGTCACCGTCGCCCTGGACGAGCTGCTGCCGCGCGCCGACGGGCCGGAGAGCCGGCTGACCGAGGCCATGCGCTATGCCGCGCTGGGCCCCGGCAAGCGGCTGCGCACCTTCTTCGCGCTCGAGACCGGCCGCATGTTTGACCTGGACGAGGGCCATGTGCTGCGCGCGGCCTGCGCGCTGGAGTGCATCCACGCCTACAGCCTGATCCACGACGACCTGCCGTGCATGGACGACGACGACGTGCGCCGCGGCCGGCCCACCGTGCACATCGCCTATGACGAGATGACCGCGGTGCTGGCGGGCGACGCGCTGCAGAGTGCGGCCTTCGAGATCCTGGCCCATCACGACACTCATCCCGACGGCAATGTCCGCGCCGAGCTGGTCATGCGCCTGGCGCTGGCGGCCGGGGCGCGGGGCATGGTCGGCGGCCAGATGATCGACATGCTGGGGGTACGCGAGGACCTGGGTGGGGTGGCGCGGATGCAGCGGCTGAAGACCGGCGCCCTGATCGCCTGCGCCTTCGACCTGCCCCTGGTGCTGGCCCGCGCCCAGGACGGCGAGCGCCACGCCCTGATGGCCTTCGCCTACGACCTGGGGCTGGGCTACCAGATCGTCGACGACCTGCTGGACGCCGAGGGCGAGGCCGGCGAGATGGGCAAGGCGGTCGGCAAGGACGTGGCCAAGGGCAAGGCCAACTTCGTCACCCTGCTGGGCGTCGAGGCGGCCCGCGAACGGCTGGGCCTGCTCAAGACCCAGATCAAATCCCACCTGGATCCCTTCGGCCGGCGGGCCGAATTCCTGCGGGCGAGTGTCGATTTCGTGCTAGAGCGCCGCCAGTAAAAAGCCGAGGACGTCCGCGTTCCATGCCCCCCGAAACCCCGCTCCTCGACACGGTCTCCTCGCCTGCCGACACCCGCGGCCTTTCGATCCCCCAGCTGCGCCAGCTGGCCGACGAGCTGCGGGCCGAGACCATCGACGCGGTGTCCCAGACGGGCGGCCACCTGGGCGCGGGCCTGGGCGTGGTCGAGCTGACGGTGGCCCTGCACCACGTCTATGAGACGCCCAAGGACATCCTGATCTGGGACGTCGGCCACCAGGCCTATCCGCACAAGATCCTCACCGGCCGGCGCGACCGCATCCGCACCCTGCGCCAGGGCGGCGGCCTGTCGGGCTTCACCCGGCGCTCCGAGAGCGAATACGACCCGTTCGGGGCGGCGCATGCGGCCACCTCGGTTTCGGCGGCGCTGGGCTTCGCCGCGGCGCGCGACGCCAAGGGCCAGGACAACAAGGTCGTGGCGGTGATCGGCGACGGCTCGATGAGCGCCGGCATGGCCTATGAGGCGATGAACAACGCCTGCGAGACCACCGGCCAGCTGACCGTCATCCTCAACGACAACGACATGTCGATCGCCCCGCCGGTCGGCGGGATGAGCGCCTATTTCGCCCGGCTGGTGTCGGGCGGCGGCTACCAGTCGCTGCGCCACCTGGGCAAGGCGGTCTCCAAGGCCTTCCCCAAGCCGCTGCAGGAAGCCGCCCGCAAGGCCGAGGAATACGCCCGCGGCATGGTCACCGGCGGGACCTTCTTCGAGGAACTGGGCTTCTACTACGTCGGCCCGATCGACGGCCACGACATGGACGCGCTGGTCAATGTGCTGCGCAACGCCCGCAAGATCGAGGACAAGCCGGTCCTGGTCCATGTGGTCACCCAGAAGGGCAAGGGCTATGCGCCCGCCGAGAACGCCGCCGACAAGCACCACGCGGTGGTCAAGTTCGACGTGGTCACCGGCCAGCAGGCCAAGGGACCGGCCGCCGCGCCGCAATACACCAAGGTCTTCGCCCAGGAACTGATCAAGCACGCCGAGCTGGACCCGAAGATCGTGGCGATCACCGCGGCCATGCCCTCGGGCACCGGGCTGGACCTGTTCGGCCAGCGGTTCCCGGAACGCACCTTCGACGTCGGCATCGCCGAGCAGCACGCGGTGACCTTCGCGGCCGGGCTGGCGGCGGACGGCATGAAGCCGTTCTGCGCGATCTATTCCACCTTCCTGCAGCGCGGCTACGACCAGGTGGTGCACGACGTGGCGATCCAGGGCCTGCCGGTCCGCTTCGCCCTGGACCGCGCGGGCCTGGTCGGCGCGGACGGCGCGACCCATGCCGGCTCGTTCGACATCGGCTACCTGGGCCAGCTGCCCGGCATGGTGCTGATGGGGCCGTCGGACGAGGCCGAACTGGCCCAGGCCGTGGCCACCGCCGTCGCCATCGACGACCGCCCCTCGGCCTTCCGCTATCCGCGCGGGGAGGGGACCGGCGTGCAGATCCCGGGCCTCGCCGCACCCTTCGAGATCGGCAAGGGCCGCATCGTGCGCGAGGGTACGGCGGTGGCGATCCTGTCGTTCGGCGCCCGGCTGGCCGACGCCCTGAAGGCCGCCGACCGGCTGGCCGCCCGTGGCATCTCGGCCACCGTCGCCGACGCCCGCTTCGCCAAGCCGCTGGATGTCGATCTGATCCTGCGCCTGGCCCGCGACCACGAGGCGCTGATCACCGTCGAGGAGGGCGCCATGGGCGGCTTCGGCGGCTTCGTGCTCCAGGCCTTGGCCGAGCACGGCGCCTTGGACCGCGGCCTGAAGGTGCGCACCCTGACCCTGCCCGACCTCTTCCAGGAGCATGACAAGCCCGACGCCATGCTGGCCGAGGCCGGCCTCGACGCCGACGGCATCGTCCGCGGCGCCCTGGCCGCCCTGGGCATCGCCAACGCCAGCGCGGCGGGCCGGCGGGCCTAGGAGTCAGATCGCGACGACCTCGCCCCCCAGTTTCGACGCGCAGGCCGCCAGGTCACGGTCGAAGGTGGCCAAGCTGGCCGAAAGCCGCAGGGTCGCGGAGAGATGCATGGCGTCGGGCGTCCGAAGGGTCTGGTCGAAGCGTCGGAGGAACCCCTCTGCCATCCGGATGTCAGCGGCCGTCACCTCGACTCGCTCGGTCGCCTGTTCCATCCAGGTGTCGAGGCGAATGCAGGCTGCGATGGCGTCAGAAGCCTGCATCTGCCCCATGCGCACCAGCCGTCCGAGCGCGGAGGCGAATTCCGCTGCGGCGAAGTTGCTGACCTGCAGCGGAACCGGATTCGCCGCCAGCCATACCAGCGCTCGCTCGGAGAAGGCGTCCGTGCTGAATATGGCGACCAGGACGCTAGCGTCTAAGTAGACGCTCTTCATCGTCGCTCCGCATCTTCGAGATCAGCGTTCCGGCGTCGTCGCCCGGCCTTCTTGGGGCAAGGTTGGCGCGCAGCCACTCGACGTCACCGGGCGTCATCAGCTTCGGCGGCGGCTGGACAGCCTTCAGTTCCACCACAGCGATCCCATGGCGCGTGATCACGACGTCCTCTCCCTTCATGGCGCGGTCGATCAGGTCGGACAGACTGTTCTTCGCCTCGACGACGCTGTGGCGGGTCATGCGTGGAATATAGCTATTGAAGAGCCATTTTGTCCATAAGCGGTGAACTGTCCTTGGGCTATCCCGCCGGCGGCAGCCCACACACCTGCAGGAAGTCGTGCGCCGGGGCGAAGCCGTTGGGCGTGGCCGTCCGCCGCTCGCCCAGGATCACCGCGAGCTCGCCGGTGTCGGCGAAGCGGGCCAGCACCGGATCGGCCGCGGCGAGCCGGGCCCGCACGTCGAAGGCCCCGTCGATCTGTGCGTCAGGCGCCCCCGCGCCGGCATAGCGGTTGCGCAGCTTGCCGGAGCGGAGTTCGAGGATCGCGCCGTCCTCGCGGCGGCCCACGACGGTGACCTCCACCGCGCCGGAGCCCGGCTGGCACGCCAGCAGCAGCCGCGCGTCGTCCGTCCCGGGCCCGGCTAGCACCAGCTGGGCGCCGAGCTCGGGATCGTCGGCGCGGCTCCAGGCGAGGCCGGCCCGATCGCCGCCGCCGAACAGCGCCAGTGCGATCATGCCGGGGGCGAGGGATCGAAGCATGGCGGGTCCCCGGGGGCGGTCGCGCCTAGAACGGCGAGAAGCGCTCGAGCAACGACTGCCCGGCCGGGGTCTTCTGCACCCGGCTGATGTCGCCGCGGCCGCCGTAGCTGATGCGGGCCTCGGCGATCTGGGTGTGCTTGATGGTGTTGGCCGAGGAGATGTCCTCCGGCCGCACGATGCCGGCCACGGTGAGCGAGCGCACGTCGGTGTTGGTGCGCACCTCCTGGGTGCCCTGGATCATCATGTTGCCGTTCGGCAGCACGCCGGTGACCACCGCGGCGACGGTCAGGCTGATCTTCTCGGAGCGGTTCACCTGGCCGGCGCCGGCGTTGGAATTGGTCGAATTGGTCTCGATGGCGTTGGCCGGGTCGAAGCCGCTCGGCAGGATTTTCCCCAGGGTCGATTCCAGGCCCAGCAGGTGCGGCACGCCGGCCTTCATGCCCGAGGTGCGCGAGCTGGAGGTGGCGTTGGTGGTCTTGGCGCTGTCGTCGATATCGATCTGCACGGTCAGGATGTCGCCGACCCGGCTGGCGCGCTGGTCGTTGAAGAACGCGCGAGCCCCCGTGCGCCAGAGCGAGTTGGCGCTGGCCGGCTGCGGCCCCGGCAGGCGCGACGAGGCCATCGGCATCACCACCTGGTCGTTGGGCATCAGGGCGGCGGGGTAGCCCACCTGCGACAGCTGCGGGCCGCGCACGGCCTCCTTGACGGTGGAGCAGGCGGCCAGCGGCGCGAGGGCGATCAGGGCGAGCGGGGCGAGGGTGCGCAGGCGCATTTGGGTGTCCTTCAACGGAGCGCGTAACGGGAGGCGTGGACCAGCTTCAGCTGGTCGGCCGTGGGGCCGACAGCGGCCTGGCCGGGTCCGATGACCGTGGCCTGGACGATCTTCTTCGACGCGACGTTCTGCACGTTGATCGTCTCGCCGATCGCGCCCCCGGAGAGGGCCTTGGCCTGGAGCGCGAGCGAGACGCCGCCACTGTCGAACGTCAGGGTTACCGTATCGTTGGCCTTGACCACCTGCAGGGCCGCGACATCGTGGCCGCTGATCGCGGCGCCGGAGCGCAGCGCGCGGCGCGCCTGCTGGCCGACCATCAGGTCGGGGTCGTTGGGCGCGTCGGCCGGGGCCAGGGCGGCCTTGCCCCAGACCAGGTCCTGCGGCTGCACGACCTCGCCGGCGGCGATATTGCGGGCCCAGGTCAGGACGTCGACATTGCCCCGCGCCGAGACCGCGGCGGCGGCGGAGCCGGCGTTCTCGGCCCCGCCGCGCACCACGATCTGGCGCAGGCCCTCGGCGTTGGCCCAGTCGAGCCCGGCCCGGGCGGCGGCGTCGCGGACCGCGGCCGCGCTGAGCATCACCGTGGCCCCGATCCGGTTGGCCACCGGGGTGCGGCCGGCGGCGCCCGCGCCGTCGAAGATCTCGCCCAGCGTCACCACGCCGTCGGTGTCGACGGCGTCGGCCTTGAGGGTCACCGGCGTCCCGGCGAAGGCCGGCGTGGCGATGAGCAGGGCGGCGAGGGCGATGAGCGCCTTCATGAGCTTACGCCTTCACCTGGTTGGCGGTGGCCAGCATGTTGTCGGCCGTCGAGATCACCTTGGAGTTCATCTCGTAGGCGCGCTGGGCGACGATCAGGGCGGTGATCTCCGACACCGGGTCGACGTTGGAGGCTTCGGTGTAGCCCTGGATCAGGGTGCCGATGCCGACCGAGCCGGGGGTGCCGGTGGTCGGCGCGCCGGAGGCCGCCGTCTCCTTGGCCAGGTTGCCGCCGAGCAGTTGCAGGCCGCCCTCGTTGGTGAAGGTGGCCAGCTCGATGACGCCTACCGTGCTGGGGGCGGTCTGGCCGGCCTGGGTCACCTGGACCTGGCCCGACTTGGAGATCGCCACCGAGACCGCGTCGCCCGGGATCGTGATCGCCGGCTGGATCTGGTAGCCGTCCTGGGTCACCAGCTGGCCCTGGTCGTTGATCGCCAGGTTGCCGGCCCGGGTGTAGTTGGTCTCGCCCGAGGGCGTCAGCACCTGGAAGTAGCCGCGGCCGTCGATGGCCAAGTCGTACTGGTTGTCGGTGCGGGTCAGCGAGCCCTGGGTGCCGACCCGGTAGACCGCCCCGGCCTTGACCCCCGCGCCGACCTGCACGCCGGTCGGCACGATGGTACCCTGGCTGGAGGACTGCGTCCCGGGCGCCTCGAAGGTCTGATAGAGCAGGTCCTGGAACTCGGCGCGCTGCTTCTTGAACGCGACGGTGTTCATGTTGGCGATGTTGTTCGAGATGACCTCGACGTTCATCTGCTGGGCGGCCATCCCGGTGGCCGCGGTGCGGAGCGCTTGCATCGGTCGTTACCTTCTTACTGAGCCCGGCCCAGGCGCTCGACGGAGCGGCGCGAGAGGTCAGCTGCGGAATCCATCATCTTGGCGGTCTGTTCGTAGGACCTGGACACCTCGACCATGCGGGTGATCTCCAGGATCGGCTTGACGTTGGAGCTCTCGAGCATGCCCGGCCGCACGGTGGCGTCGGTGGCCTTCTCGGGGCTGAGGTTCGAGACGTTGCGGTAGAGGTTGTCGCCGGTCTTTTCGAGGGCGCCCTGGTTGGCGAAGGTGAAGACGCCGAGCTTGCCGACCGCTTCCTTGCCTTGGCTCAGGGAGCCGTCCGGGCCGATGTCGACCTGGCCCTTCTCACCGTCGATGATGATTTCGCCGCCGCCCTCGTCCAGCACGGCCAGGCCGCCCTGGGTGACCAGCTTGCCGGTGGGGTCGGTGGTGAAGCGGCCGTCACGGGTGAAGCGCGGCCCGTCCGCCCCCTGCACCTGGAAGAAGCCCTGGCCGTCGATGGAGACGTCGAGCGGGCCGCCGGTCTTGACCAGGGCGCCCTGGCCGAAGTCACGCGCCACGCCGTCGGGGGCCACGAACTTCACCGGCTTGGGGCCGCCGAGCGTCATGGCCGGCGCCGCCGGGTCGGTCTTCTGGATCAGCGACTCCACCTTGAAACCGTTGGTGTCGATGTTGGCGATGTTGTTGGCGATGATGTCCATCTCGCGCCGCAGAACCATCTGGCGGGAGAGGCCGACGTAGAGAGCGTTGTCCATTCGAGGTGCGGACCCAAGTGAGTGCGACGTTTCAGCCGCTGGGGTCTGCAAGCTTCGGGCCAACTGAAAACCCAAGCTAAATCAATAAATAAGAAAGTTAACGGCGACCGCGCGGCGGAAACTGCCGGGCAGGAAGCGCGCCCGTTAAGAGGTGTTAAAAACCGCTTCTTAACCAAAGACCGCCATTCCTTGGCCTGCGGATATCCCGAGGCCAATCTTTCCTAGGAACTGGGCGCGTGTCGAAGAAGGAAAAGAAGCCCAAGGAGGCCAAGGAGGGGGAGACCCCCGAGGTCGCCGAGGGCGCGGAAGGCGAAGCGCCCGCCAAGAAGGGGCTTCCGCTCAAGATGATCATCATCGCCGGCGCGGCGGCCCTCGTGGTGCTGGGCGGTGGCGGCACGGCCGCGTTCGTCTTCCTGAAGCCCAAGCCCGAGGCCGCGGCCGACAAGGGCCACGAGAAGAAGAAGGACGACAAGAAGAAGAAGGACGACAAGAAGGAAAAGGGCGGCAAGGAAGACAAGAACGCCCCGGTGGTCCGCGACGGACCCAACGGCGTGGTCTTCTATACCCTGCCCGACGTGGTCGTGAACATGCAGACCGCCGACGGTCGGCCCACCTTCCTGAAGCTGAAGCTGACCCTGGAGCTGCCCGACCACGACGTGGTCGACGAGCTGGATCCGAACATGCCGAGGCTGCAGGACATGTTCCAGTCGTTCCTGCGCGAGCTGCGCCCCGAGGACCTCTCCGGCAGCCAGGGGTCCTACCAGCTGCGCATGGAGATCCTGCGCCGGGTGAACCTGGTGATCGCGCCCTCCAAGGCCAACGCCGTCCTGATCGAGGAGATGCTGATCAACTAGCGCGCCCGCGCCGGTTGCATCGCCCAATCCATGGCCAGCGAAACCGAAACCCCAACCGCCGCCGGCGCCCCCGCCGCCGACGGCAAGCCCGCCGCCGCCGGCAAGCCCGCCGACTGGTCGTCGGCCCAGGTCGCCGAGTCGGCCTCGTCCGAACGCATCCTGAACCAGGACGAGATCGACAGCCTGCTGGGCTTCGACCTTTCCGACGACGAGATCTCCGAGCGGACCGGCATCCGCGCGATCATCAACTCGGCGCTGGTGTCCTACGAACGCCTGCCGATGCTGGAGATCGTCTTCGACCGCCTGGTGCGGCTGATGACCACCAGCTTGCGGAACTTCACCTCCGACAACGTCGAAGTCAGCCTGGACAACATCTCGTCGATCCGGTTCGGCGACTACCTGAACTCGATCCCGCTGCCGGCCATCCTGTCGGTGTTCCGGGCCGAGGAGCTGAACAACTACGGCCTGCTGACGGTCGACTCCAACCTGATCTATTCGATCGTGGACGTGCTGCTGGGCGGGCGTCGCGGCACCGCGGCGATGCGCATCGAGGGCCGGCCCTACACCACCATCGAGCGCGTCCTGGTGCAGCGGATGGTCGAGGTGGTGCTGGGCGACGCTAAGGAAGCGTTCGAGCCCCTGACCCCGGTGACGTTCACCCTGGACCGCCTGGAGACCAACCCGCGCTTCGCCGCCATCGCGCGGCCGGCCAACGCCGCCATCCTGGTGAAGCTGCGGATCGACATGGAAGACCGCGGCGGCCGCATCGAGCTGCTGCTGCCCTACGCGACCCTCGAGCCGATCCGCAAGATGCTGCTGCAGCAGTTCATGGGCGAGAAGTTCGGCCGCGACAACATCTGGGAAAGCCACCTCGCCACCGAGCTCTGGACCACCCAGATGGAGGTCCGCGCGGTCCTCGACGAACAGCAGATCAGCCTGAAGCGGGTGCTCGACCTGAAGATCGGCGACACCATCATGCTGAACGCCGGCCCCGACAGCCTTATCGAGCTGCGCGCCGGCACGATCCCGCTGACCAAGGCCCGCATGGGTCGCCGCAACACCCACATCGCCGTGCGCGTGGAAGCCCCGCTTTCGCACGCTGCACGCCAAGCCCTCCAGAGGACCACATGAGCCTCATCGGCATCGGGATGAACCTGCTTCTGGCCGGCCTGCTGGTCGCCGCCATGGTCGTGGGCCTGCGCCTCAACAAGCGGCTGAAGGCGCTGCGCGACAGCCACCAGGGCTTCGAGTCCGCCGTGCGCGACCTGAACGTGGCCGCCATGCGCGCCGAACAGGGTCTGGCCGACCTGCGCGCCGCCACCGACGAGGCCACCGACCTCTTGTCCGACCGCATCGAGAAGGGCCGCGCCCTGGCCGCCAAGCTGGAACGCCTGGTCAGCGCCGCGCCCGAGGCGCCGAGAGCGGCGCCGCCGGAGCGGCTGGCGAGCCGCGCCCTGCCCGCCACCATGCCGGCCCAGCGAGAGGCCGGCGCCGAGGCGCGCTTGGCCGCCCTGCTGAGCGCCGCCCGCGCCAAGATCGAGGCCGAC
>NZ_JANXWD010000075.1 GCF_025351295.1 Phenylobacterium sp. | reverse complement strand
GAGGGCGAAAATCGGCCCTCACCGTCGACTTTTTCAACAGCCTGCTAGGGCGGAAGTCGGTGGGCGGCGCGTCGCAGTATCTGGGTGTTTTCCCCGAGTCGGAGGCGGGGGTGAATGATCCGCTCCTGAGAGAGTACCAATCGGCCGGCAGAACGCTCAAAGTAGACAGACCTGAGGGGCTTCGGGAAATCGGATCTCTCGCCCTTCAAGGCTCTACCTTGAGCATGCTGTTCGTGGCCGACGCCTTGAGGAAAGGTGACGGCTACAAGGTCGACCTGGAAAAATCTCAAGGCTGGTACGGGCATGCCGCGTCGCTTGGTTCCGGTCGGGCAATGTATGGTCTTGGCCTAATCCACCTCGCTAGGAGCGACATTGGGAACGCAATCGAGGCGTTCGAAGCTGCGGGCGAGCGGGGACGTGGTGTGGCGCTGTGGGCTCTAGGCCTCCTCTACGAGCAGGGGGGCGGCGGCATTTCCCAAGACACTGACAAGGCGCGCGCACATTTGGAGCGCGGGGCGTCTCTGGGCCCCGTTTGGTCGTCTCGAACCTTGTCCATTCTCCTCATGAGCGGCCGATACGGAACTTGGCCGCGCCTGCGCGGCTACGCGACCTATTTGACGGGATTTGTCGCCGCCCCAATCGCGGTAGCCCGCGGAAGGGTCGATCTAATCATGAGGTGACGCGCGTCTGGCGAACGTCCGCAACGGGTCGATTGTCCCCGTTGGCACACCGCCAACAACCGGACGTTCACCTTGGCGATGGCTAACTGCCCGGCTGCGCAGTTGCGACGTCAGCCGCCGCATCGTTCCAGTCGCCGAAGGGTTCAGGCGGAAACTCGATCCGCGCCGCGACGCCCCGGCGTTGCAGGCGGGCCGCCAGGATCTGCGCCGAGGCGGCGCCATCCAGGCCGCGATCGGCGGCGATCAACACGGAGCGCACGCCCGGCGGCGCGCACCAGGTCTTCAGGTTGCGGGTGGACATCAGGGCCCAGCCGGGCAGGCCAAAGCGTTCGGTCGCCGAGAGCGTGGTGAATACCCCCTCGGCCACCAGCATCTCCGGCGCCGCCGGATCCAGTCGCGCAGCCGTACCGGCCGGCACGGGTCCGACTGTCTTGCGCGCCAGGCGCAGGTCCAAGGCCTTATGGCCGTTCGGTGCGAGGTAGGTGACCTCGACGGCGGTGAATGCGCCTTGCGCGTCGCAGATCGCCGCGATCAGGGCTGGCCGGCGATGGGGCGTCTGGACGTAGGCGGAGACCGGCGTGTCTCCACCATGGCGCAGGATCGCGGGGCCGGGCAGGGCGCGCCGGATATGGCGCAGGCGGCAGTGGCGCTCGCAGAGCGTCCCCTGGACCGCTCGGCCGCCCTCCCAGAGCCGCCTGGCGGCGTCCAGGCGCTGCGGGTCAGGCGGCTTTGCGACCACGGCCGCGCGGGGGCCGCCGCCAAACACCGATGTCGGCGCATTGTGGACGTCGATCAGCCGGTTGTCGCGCAGATGATCCAGCACCGCCTTCCAGTCGCCGTTGCCGAAGGTGTGGACGACGACCCTGTCGTCCTCCAGCAGCAGCGAGACCGAACGATCGGCGGAACTGTGGCCCGGGGCGGGGATATTAGCGCGCCGGCCGCCGTCGTAGAGCTCGCCGCCGAGCGCCTTGACGATGTGGCTCAGGGACATGGATCACCTCCGCGTTTCAGCGCCGCGGCGCTGCAAGCCCGGCGTCGGCCAGGCCCGCACACGGGCTGCTCGCCAAACCAGCCCCTCACACCCAGCTTTCGCCCTTGGACCGTCGCCGCCACCAAGGTCCTGGAGCCAAGCACAGGGAGTCCAGCCGACGCCATCTAGTTACGTCGCGTCATGCCCCAAATAGGGCCTTTTTCTGTATGAAAGTCACTTTGGAACCGCCCAAATCGCCCAGCGTTTGGTGACATAACCAGGACAGCTTCTGGTTGAGCCAACGCCCTACGACTTTGATCGCTGACGCCAGCTGGTCATTTGACGCCGCGCCCATCCCACAGCGTGGCGTTACAGACTTGCTTCCCGCCGAATGGCCTCTCTGCGGGACAAGACACACACTTCGGAAGCGCGCCCTCGGGTGCGCCGCCGAGTCCGGGGGAGGCCATCGAGACCGCGATTCGGCGCGTCTCGTCACAAACAGAGGAGCCATCTGATGGCGACCATCGGCACCTTCATTAAACGTGGGAATGACCTGCACGGCGCGATCCGCACCCTGACCCTGGACGTCGACCTGGTGATGCGCCCCGCCCCGAAAACCAAGGCGGATGGCCCCGACTTCCTGATCTACGCCGCCGGCACCGCCAAAGGCCCGAACGGCATCGACACCCAGCTCGGCGCCGGCTGGAAGCGGACCTGCGATCAGAACTGCCTGCACATCGACGTCGAACTCGACGATCCGGCCTTCCCGGGACCGCTCTCCGCCACCCTGGTCGAAGACCACGTCGCGCCGAGCGGTGAACGCTTCAGCATGGTCTGGGCGCGCGCCTAGACGCGCAAAACAAAGATGGGGGCGTTGCGGGGACCGCCCCGCTGGAGGGGGTGACCAGAGACCCTAAACGCTCGGGTCCAGGGGGAGGGCGCTCCCCCCAAAACTCAA